>NZ_CP017043.1 GCF_001717585.1 Selenomonas sp. oral taxon 920 | reverse complement strand
GCCGCACTGGGCGCTTGGCGATGAACTATTTCCTGCTGCAGCACAATCATCCTCCGATTGTGATCCACGAGGAGGATAAAAACCTCTACTATCAGTCCTTGGAGGCCTTTGATACAAAGGGGGAGCTGGAGCCGCTCAAACTCTTTTTGAAGGCCGAGCTTGTCAAGACATGGGATCATCCGCGTTTTTTGCGTCATACTCGTGAAAAACATTTGTAGAGCCGTGAGGAGGAAATTATGGCGACGACGGCTTATTCAGACCTCTATATCCTGGATGCACAAGAGAATCTTGGCAACATGTTTGACTATGCTGTCAATACCTGCCATATCCCGATTGGCCAGGCTGCTGCATATTTTATGGACTCCGGCGTTGCCGAGCAGTACGGTAAGGGAAATCCGCGCTACGTCGCAGGGAGAACCGGCTGCGAGCTCTTATGGGACTGCCTCTGGGAGCTCAACATCGAGAAGCCGCCGCAGCCTCCGGCGCTCTATGCGGAAAAATCCCCTGAGTATTGGGCGGGATGGGCGCTCACATACTATCAATGGCTGCGGAACATCCCCTTTGAGACCATTCTCGAAGCTGTGCCGATGGAGAAGATCGTCCGCAGTTATTATCCGCTGCATGAGGCGGACATTCGGAAATTCGTCGAGGTTATGGACGAATGGATGGCTGAAAAAGCCCACCATGCGCCGCGTGCTCAGCGGCCACGGACACCGAAAAATACGGAATATGCACGCTGAACGACAGAACCTGCCTGAAAAGGGCAGGTTCTTTTTTGTCAAAAGAGCGGAATTTTCTCGCCTTGCACGCATATATACTGAGAGAAAAAGCGTGGAGAGGGAAGGAGACTGTATGCAATATATCAAGCTTCTGTTCGTATGCGTGGCTGCATTGACCTTTTGGCTGCCGATGAGAGGCGAGGCGGCTGATCTATACAGCGTGATCTATTCCGATGCCAGCTACTACAACGGAAACCCAGTGGAATGTGACTGGATCGCCAAAGCTGTACTTTATGCCTCTGCAAGCTACGACGTCGATCCGCTCCTGATTACAGCAGTCATGGAGACAGAATCCCATTTCTATATGGGTGCTGGCAGCTCGGCCGGCGCGATCGGCCTCATGCAGCTTATGCCAGGCACGGCAGCGAGCATCGGCGTGAATCCCTACGATCCCCTGGGCAACGTCATCGGCGGGACGATCTATTTGCGCACACAACTGGACAACTTTGGCGGCTGGGGCGAATACGGCGTGACCACGGCCGTTGCTGCCTATAATGCGGGATCGGAGGCTGTCTATCGCTACGGAGGTATTCCTCCCTACGCAGAGACGCGGGATTACGTTGTCAAAGTCCATCGGGCATACATGAATTTATATAATATGTGTCAATACTAGGAAGAGGGGGAGGATGTCATGGATCTCATACAGACGGCAGGATTCACGTTGTTTTGTTTTATTCTCTGGAGTTTGCTCTATACGTACTGCGCTCCGTCTCCAGGAAGACTGCGGCTCTTTGCAAAGCTTTTTCTTGTGAGCAATGCGTTGCTCCTGTTCATTTCGATGAACTTGTATTTTTCGGCAAAGAATGCCATCCAGGTCAAGCAGCTCATCGAGAAATACAGCGTTGCATCTACGGTGGATCTCCTGAAGCTCATGCACGAAGAGGGGCATACAGTAGAGATGCAGGAGAATCGACTGTTCATTGACCAGGGCACGGATCATGAACGCATTTTCGTTCTGATGCGCGAGCCGTTCTTCTACATCATCGACCAGGGGAAGATGATCCAGATGACCAAAGAACTGCCAAATTAAGATGAAATTGAAAAAACATCGGAATTCAGAGCCTATTTTTTTCGGTAGGATATACATTAGGGGAGACTAAACTAAAGAAGGAGTGTGTTTGACCTATGAAATCCCAAAAAGCTGCGGTGGCTGTCGGCGTTGCATTCGGCATTGCTGCCTCTTTTCTCGCCATGATTCCATCCAGTCACCGATCCGAAGCTGCGATCGCCGTCATCGACCAGAAGAACATCGAGGAAGCGATCAAGACAGCCATCCAGACGGCGAAGATTCTCACGACGCAGGAAAAGGAGCTGGCGCTGATGATCCTCAACGCCAAGAAAATCGGTCCCGCAGAGATTCAGAAAATCGTCGATAGCCAGCTTGGGCAACAGAAACAGATGCTGGATGAGAAAATGGGACAGAACGGCGTCCTTGGACATATATGGAGCAATGCAACGAAGAACCCCAACGCAGATCCGCTGGATGCCGCATGGCGTGACCGTATCGGCGACCTGCAGTCCATCATCAACGGCAATACCACAGTGTATGACGGCATTATGAATGAGCGCCGGCGTCAGGAGACCCTCAGCGACACATTCAAGGATGCGGCGAAGTCTGCGCAGAATACGCAGCAGAGCAATATGGAAATCGCCAAGGCCACGCAGACGGCGCTGGAGAACTCCAACAAGGCGGAGGGAACCATGCAGGTCATGCAGGCGGGCAATGCGATCAACGCAAATAGCGTGATGGCGCTGCTGCAGATGACCAAGATGTATAGCAATGCCGTTGCTGCCGAAGCAGCACACTATCAGGCGGAGAACATTCGCCGGGCAACAGTGGAGGCCAATCAGCAGAAATCCTCTGCGCGGAATATTGCTGCCGGACAGGCTGCTCTTGACAGCATCAAGTCTAAAAAATGACGGGAGCGTGAATGATGAATCAAAGGATTGGAGCGTTATATTCCTATCTGCCGATCGGTGCCGCGCTCATGCTCGCCATTTTCCTGTTTGCTGATAGTTCTACGGCATATGCAGCGTTCAGCTCAGATATAGGGCTGAAAGCGGGAGACGGTTCCTTTCAGAACAATCTCACGACCATCACCAACGGAATGTTTGTGGTCGCGCGGATTATTTCAACCATCATGATCGCCCTCGCAGGTCTCATGATCGTCTTCAATGTCGAATCTGCGAATAAGACAACGTGGAATATTATCCTCGGCATCGGCCTTGCGCTGAACTTCGGCACCGTCCTCATGGCCGCATACGGCGGATACGTTGGCGCCGGCGGCGATCAGGCGGCATTCGAGTATAAAATGCACGTCGATGCGGACAAAAACAGTAAATGGTATGATTTCCTGCAGCCCTTCACTAGGACATATATTGATTATACGAAATCCGGGGCTGTCGCTATCATCCCGATTGCGGGCAAGCTGCTCATCGTCCTGACTGCGATCTCAGCATCCATCAAAATCTCGCTGGATCTCATCAGCGGCGACAAGATGAAATTCCTTGTTCAGACGCTCTTCGAGACGGGGCTCTACCTCTTCCTTATCCTGAACTGGTACGGTCACGGAATCGACATCATGGGCAGTCTGTGCAACGGGTTTGAATCCCTCGGTTATCATGCTGGGGGATATACTTCGACCGATGGCGTGCGCGGCAACTCTCTCATCGAAAACGCCGTGGCGATGTTCTCGCTCGGTTATGGCGCAGCAGAAAAGGCTTTTTCCATCTGGTCACCGATTTCTTCCCTTGTGACCATACTCTGTTTGGTTGTCATGTTCATCCTGCTCCTTCTTGCAGGTCTTGAGCTTCTCATGGCGAAGATCGAGTTTTTTACGATGGCCATGATTACTATTCCGCTGATCCCCTTTGTTGCGCTTCCACAGACAAAATTTCTCTTTGAACGGGCGCTGGGTGCGATGTTTAATCTGGCCGTCAAAGTATCGGTCATTTCATTCCTGGCGGCCATGACCAGCAAGATCCTCACAGATTACTGTGAGGAGTTTGCCAAGATCGCCACGGATGAAAGCTCCGGGGGCATCATCGGCAATATGCCGGTGCTGATCCAGATGGTGGTGGTGAGCTTCCTGCTCTACCTTCTCATCAAAAAGATCCCGGAGCTCGTGCAGGGGCTTCTCAGCGGTTCTCCATCGCTCTCCAGTGCAAGCATGACACAGACCGCGAAGAATGTGACATCGACCGCAGTTGCCGCAGGTGCAGCCGTCGCATCCGGCGGCGCGAGCGTTGCAGGAAACATGGCACAGGCTGCAGCAGGGGGATATGCTCAAGGCGGCGGCGGAATTGCCGGACTGGCTCGTGCTGGCGCAAGTGCAATGAATAGTGGAGCTGGCATGATGATGAGTGCAGCAGGTCAAGGGCTTTCTAAATATGCAAGTGAGGGGAATTTTGTCGGACGAGCTGTTAATGCTGGAAAAGAAAGTGCCCAAAAAATATTTGGTGGCGCAGGTGGGGCAACCGCTACTGGCATGATGATGAATGGCGCGATGGGGATTAAAACAGGCGCACAAAATATAGGTAAAGGCATTGCAACAGGAGCACATAATGTAGCCTCTGTTGCAAAGGATGTGGCAAGAGATATTTCAAAATACTCACCCATCAAATAAAATAAGGCTTCTCAATCCGCATATAGGATCGAGAAGCCTTATTTATCTTGTTAGCGCAGATTTTTTGGCGATTTCTGCAATCAGCTCGTTTTGTTTATCATACTCTTTTTTCAGTTCATCATAGCGTTCTTTGAGCTCCGCATACCGTCCTTCTAATTCTTGCATACGTGATACTTGTTTTTGATTTAGATATATCTCCTCCAACATCATTGTAAGCAAGGGGGCGTTCCCTTTGAAAGCTTCATCAAGGTTGTGTGTTCCAAACAAGTCCATTAAGGGCTTTGTTCCAAAAACTTTTCCAGTATACTCCTTATGGACAAATTCGTCGATTTTTTTCTTTTTTTCTTCACGCCTTGCAATACGAATTCTTTCTTGCTCCTTTGCACCTTCGTCAATCCAAGTGTTTAGTGAAGATAGGATTCCCACATGAATCACTCTCCTTATCATACAAAAGAATCCCTCTTTTGTTCCCTGATCCGCGCAAGCATCTGGATGCGTTCCTGTATGCGCTGCGCGATTTTTTCTGCGCGGTCGCCCGGCAGATTCGGATTCGCCCGCAAAATCTCCTGCGCCTGTGCCGGAACACTCTCCAGCGCAGCAAAGTCGATGCCGGAGAAGTCCCTTACGAGTTTGATCTGCGTTCTATGCTTCTTCCGAAAGGTCTTCGCCTGATCGAAGTGCTCCGGAATATGCGCCATATCATACCAGAGGCTGTTCCCGTTGTCGAAGATCGGCGCAGGACGTTCAACCTTCAGCGTATTGACGTTGCGGATGAAGCCGAAGTTTCCCCAATGCCTGTCCACATTCATAATGATGAAGTCAAGGCAGAGCATTTGCTGAATAAAGACTTCGCCGTCGCGTATCTGATGGTGCTCCATCGCTTGCCTGAGCTGCTCTTCCTTTTCCATGCCCTCCTTGGGGGGCATGGACTTGCAGAGATAGTATGCAGAGACATACTCATGATCTTCGTCAATGAAGTTGCTGCACTTGCTGTAAAACCTCTGATCGTCCTCTGCCAGTGTATATGCTGCATAGGGGACAGACATACAGGCAAGGATGCGCGAGCCGATCACTTCGTTGAACGGTTCCTGGACAAACGGGGGAGTCCCTGTCTTCATCAGGCAGCGGATTCCGTCCTCGATGATCCATTTCTTCTGGATCAGGCCGTCGGAGGTGTTGTCGGGCGAGTGCATATCAAGCTCCCCGTTGAACCTGTTGTCAATGAGAAACTCGCCCATGTCCGTGGAGAACTCGTTTGTAAAGAAGTTGATGTCCTTCCACGCAATGTCCGTTCCGAGCGGCTTGATCCAATACTGATCGGAGAGACTGAGACCGAAGGATTTGTTGATGATCTCTGCCATCGCCGACACATGCAGCTCCTGCAGCCGCTCGCGCAGCTGACGCCTGGAGGCGGGAATGCTGCGGCCGTTCCACCACTGCGTAAAATTCTCGCCGAGCGTTGTCTCATCGTCGCTGTATACGGAGATCGGCATGGGCTCTGCGTTGTGGATTTTCAAAATCTCTTTGACGTAGCTGGTCTTGATGTCGATGTCAAGCGACATGAGGGGCGTGTTTTTGTTCATCAGCGTAATCTTCATGATAACACGTCCTTTTCCGGAGCATAGAGAGGCTCGTAGGAGGCGAGGATCGTCTCGACCAGGCGGTTGAGGTTTACGCCATTTTGCACTGCATGGACGGCAAGTCTGCGATGCAGCGCAGGGGCAATGCGAACATTGAAGCTGCCCTTGTAGGGGATTTCCGGAGAAACGCCGTCTTTTCTGCATCGGTCAAGGTACATATCAACCGCTTGATGAAAATGTTTGACCAGCTCATCGGCTCTGACTGCCTGATAGTCGATTTTCTCCTGTATGCCGAGAACCCTGCCATAGAGGAAGCCCTCTGCCTCGGAGATCTCCACAGATCCGATGTATTCCTTGTACCGTAGAATATTCTTCATCGCCCACCTCCATCCTTTTTTATTTTACAGGATTTTTTTCAATTAAGCAACTATATTTAGTTGCCATTTCTGAGTGACAAATGATAGGAATTTTAAGCAGATATTTCGCGGTAGGATAGGAGCATATAATTACGAGAGGATTGCGGGCATGAGATCAAAATACTTTTTCCTGTTATTGATTGTGTTGTTTTTACAAGGATATGCGTCGCTGGTATGCGCTTCTAGTCTTGTGATGATGGATGCGCCGCTGCACGGACATGAAATCATCGTGTCAAGTCCTTTCAACCCGCGCCGTACGCACCCTATTACTGGTAGAGTACAGCCGCATAACGGTATAGACATCGGTACTGAAGTACATGAACCCATTTATGCTGTTGCGGACGGAACGGTCATTCTTGCAAAAAATGACTCTTCTTTTGATGGATTTGTGGTTATCGAACATACCGCGCCAGATGGAAGTAAGTTTGAAACATGGTATGGTGATTTAGATCCGAATGACGGCTTTCTTCCAGCCCGTGCAATTATGCAGAGTGTAGAAAATCACGTACGACGTGGGCAGTTGATTGGTTATTCTGGACCGGAAGAAACAGCTGTATCACGCGGATCCCATTTGCATTTTGAGGTGCGCATCAACGATTCTCCTATTAGTCCTGCGCTTTATCACCCCTATGCTCCGTGGCTCCCTGCAAATGCGACGGTAGAAGGACTTGATATGAGCCGAAAGAGTAAGGGCATGGTCTGGGATGCGGCCTTTGCCTTTATGGATCCGGTTAAAAAAGCGATTGATACAGTCGCTTTGGCCTGTACGAAAGCAGTTGATCTTCTCAAAGGAATCATCAAATACACAATCGCAATCCTGATGACAATAGACCTTGCCATGACGTATCTTTTGATTGCGGTAGACCGCGAAAAGGGGCAAGATCCGAATTTCAGCATTTTCAAGCTGCTGACGCTGAAGATATTGGTGTATGTGATGCTTTTCTACGTCATTACGGCTTGGGGCGGCTTCATTATCAACGGAACGAGAGATCTGTTTGTCAGCTTCGGAGCGTCAACCAGCGGTCTGGATATAGCGCAGACAAAACAGATGCTTGTTGATCCAACGTCACTTGTTACAAAGGGCGCGCAGATCATCGAGCCGATATTCACCGTGCTGAATGAAACCGATGCAGGAGGACTGGACTGGCTGGCCAAGATTGCCTCCGGTGCTGTTGCAGTCATTTTCCTCATCATCATTTTTGGATCGTTCGTCCTCTTTGCCCTTGAGATTATCATGGCATATCTCGAGTTCTACCTCATTGCCGTGTTCAGTTTTGCCAACTTTATGTTTGCCGGTGTTAAATGGTCGCGGCGCTATGCAGAAAATGGAATGAACGGGATTTTCAGCGCATCCATAAAGCTCTTTTTCTTCTGTTTCTTTGCGGCCATGCTGCAGTCCGTTATGACAACAATGGTGGTAGATGATCTGATCCGCGTAAAGACGGTTCCGATTCAGGAGGCTGTCGGCAATCCCAACGGCAACTTCGGCGGCCGAGATGGCATTGATATGGTTGTCGAGGCAATTCGCCGCGTAGAGACCGGCGGGCAGGAGCATCCGTTTCAGACACCCTCGCAGGATGGATGGGGATACGGCGCATATCAGATCAGTTATGAATACTGGGATGTATGGTGTCAGCGCGCCGGCTTCGAGCCGCCGCCTATGCCCTGGGGCGACGATTCAGAGGCGTGGGCAAGTCCCGGTTATCAGTCCAAACCGTACAGCGGATCATGGGAAGACAAATTCCCTCCAGCGACTACTCCTTGGCCTGAGAACGTACAGACAGCCGTTGCGAAGCATCATCTGCTCGAACTGTTTGATGCAAACGGGAGCTGGGAAAAGGCTGCCGGAGCATGGAACGGCGACCGCAGCGGGGGATATTGGAAAAAAGTCGTTACAGCCTCGGATTCCATCCAGAAGACGCAGCACACCCTGCAGATCGTTATACTGCTGAAACTGGCCATGATCTGCATCCTGTTCGTATACATGGGAGATAAGCTGTCGCAGCTGATTATCAAGCAATTTTGCACAAGCAATGGCTTCAAGTTCTTGCCGGGTACATGAGAGGAGAGGATTCTATGATGCACTTTTCAAAACGCACCAGAAAGGCTGCTGCAGCCTTATGTATCGCGTCTCTGGGATTTTCCAGCATCTCGCTCAAAACGGCCTACGCATGGTCGATTCCTGGGGTCACAGAACCATTCGACCCGCCGAATTATTACAGCCCCACAAGTATTTCGTGGCCTGACAGCGCCCCGTCGCCCTTTGCACTGCGCGATCTTGCGGCGCAGGGGGGCATGGTATATGACTATACGCGCCATATCAAGAGCATTCTGTACGGTACAAAGTTTGTTGCGTGGCTGGAAAAGCTGCTGGCAAAGCTCGGGATAGAAGAGACGCACGCCAAACACTTGCCGGATGAGAAGAAGCAGCAGGGAATGGATGAACTAAAAGAGCTGCAAACTTCCATACAACGGCATCATGCAAAAATTGACTTGGATCCTCCAGCCTTCGATCGGCAATATGATGATGGGATTCCCGGCAAGGATTTGAACTACAAGGAGGTCAGTCAATTCTTGTCGGACGCCTTTGCAACAGCAACACAGCATACAGTCGATCGCTATCAGAATATGGACAACATCATGAAAGCGCTGCAGACTGCAATGCAAAACTCCAATCAGGCTGTGGGAGAAACGCAAGCGCTGCAATCCGCTGCCGTCATTGAGGCAATCAAGCAAGCTGCCATTGAGGATCTGAGTACCGCGATCAGCGACCAGATACAGATGCGTAATGTCCGGCATATGAGAGAGGCTGCAGATGTCCAGCAACAGGCAGAGCAACAACTGAACGGGTCGTATCATATCTTTAATCCGGGCGATCCCAATGATCTTGTTATGCTCCAGTCCTATGAGGCAGATACGGGCTATCAGTCCTATAAGTCACAGCCGATGCCTGATTTTTAAGTCAGATTTTGTTAAATCATAGGATTTCAGACAGTGAATATCTCGCTATACTTGGAACAAGGAGGCGATGATATGCCAGATGAGCCCCGCAATATAGTCTCGATTGATCTGAATATGCAGTATGATCTTCAAGAAGACACGCTGCGGATTCATCGTCCATACCTCCACTGTGTTCAAGTAGTGTTGAATAAGGACTCAAATGAAGCCCCATATCCCCAAGCTAGGACAGCCTTTATTGGCGGCTATGTCATGGAATTGGATCTTCGTCCGGAAGGCGAGAAGGCGATTCTCCGGGGAGTAGAGGGCGAAAAAGAAATTTCCGTTCTTCCCAGCAAGGTTGAAGCCAACCGTACGCTTGTTGGCCGTAGCCGCCGAAATTTGCAAATAGGGGAAATTCTCTCAGATTCTTTGGTCGGAAAAGAGGCGCTGCGCGCATTTCTGAGAAGCCCAAAGGAGAAAGATACCATAATAACGCAGTATCTGGAGATGAATCTTCGAGCCATATTGGAGCAGCTCCATCTTATCCCTCCAGAGCCGGATTTTCTGGAGGAAATGAAGATGCTGCAGCAACGAGATGACTTCGAATATGGGAAAGATTATACGAGCCTTTATGACAATAAGGTTCACGCTTTTCGCGAGGAGGTTGAAAAAATGGTAGAAAAACAGAATAAAGAAAAAACTGCCAACGAGGTCAAAGAGGCGAGCAATGCGTTCAGCGCTCTCATGGAGAAAGCGCATGAGGAAGGAAAAGCTGTTTGGCAGATGAGCAGCGAAGAGCGGAGTGGTCTGCGCGCCCCTGTACTTGTCTATAAGGACAAAGAGGGGAATGACAAGACGTTCTCTCCGCCCGTCGCAAATATGCTGCCGGCCGTTCAGCATCAGCTGGAGATCGGCAGCAAAGATCCTCGTTGGATCCCAGCGAAAGAAGCGGCTGCGAATCCGGATATTGCTATTCGTAAGGGCGCAAAAGCAGTTACCTTTATTCTCTTTACGAAGGATAAGCAGCCGTATACCAAGAAGTTTTTTAATATGGCTGATGTGTCTGGCAAAGGTGTTCCTGCGCTCACTCCTGCTCCGGAATTGCGGCGTGACGTATACCTGCACGACATGATCGACTATCTCGCGCGCCGTGCAGAGCGCGGCACATTCAAGGATGGCAACTACTTCATGATGTTCATGGACGCAAAAGAAGCGGCCAACAAGAGCTTCCATGCGAAAAAAGAGGTTTACGACTTCTCGAATCTGGACTACGAGACCTACATGAAGGCTCGCATGGAGGCGCAGCGACGTTTGGATGTCATCTTGAAGGCAGATGTTCAGGCTCCTGTACCGGAGAAGGACTACGAGAAGGCGTTTATCCAGCTGCTCGCCAAAGAGATTCGGCAACCCTCGACGACGAACTATGTCATTCGAGCGGCAAGAAAGGCACTGAATGAACTCAAGTGGCAGGAGAATGTTGTCAAGGTGGTGATGAAAGCTTTTGTGCCGCAAGCCGCGTTTGACAATTTAGCTCGGAACGGAAAGCAGCCATCTAGCGTTTTAATGGCTATTACATTGAAAGGGATCGAACCCCAGAAGAACCAGGAACAGGCTGCCGCTCGATGAGAGGAGTTGATTTTATGGCACCGATGACGGATGAAGAAATCTACGCTGTGATCTGCGGAGATATTGATGACCTTCCGGCAGATGATGATTTGCCGAAGGACTGAGGGCATAAGCAAAAACGAATGAGCCTGCATATAGCGGGCTTTTTCTATCGCTCTATGTGTTTCGCAGGGGGGAGCACATTGGAATACATTGTCACGAATGAAACGCTTGACCTGGATAATGAGAACCCGTATATGCTCATGACTTGCCTTGCGCGGCATAGAGTTGTTGCAAAGATGCACTATGTTGTTCGCCATCACTGGAGCAGCGAAAAGACATATCCTGTCTCTTATATCAGGAAGATTTCTTTCATAGACGATTTTGCAGAACGGGCTGTGCGGTTTATGTTCTTGGAGCTCATGGAAGAGGTGGGCGCAGATTTCGTTTTTGACAAAGAGCATCTTGATGCGCAGGAGAAAGAGATCCTGCGGCTGGTTGGCTATCCGGTGCTCGAAGATGCGGTGGCCGACATCCTATGCGATGCGTTCGATACGCGCAGCACGATCTATCATATGGTGCTCGATATGCGCATGAACGGCGCAGACCACAAGGAGGACGGAAAACAGGCGATGAGCCGCCTTGCGGAGCTTGCCCAGGCATTCAACCGTATCGGACATGTGATCTCGTATCGTGTTACCCCAAGCGCTCCACAATCTGCGAGAGCAGCCTATCGGAATGCGCTGCAGATATTTGAAGATCTGCGGCAGCGGGAAATGAGGGTTCGTATTTTCACATTGGACTCCATGAGCAATGCGGCCAGCATCCCGTTTTCCCTTCTGTGGCTCGATCCCATTTATGATGCGCTGGATCAGGCTGAAACAGTGCTTCGAGACAAGTTGGGCATCTCGGAATAAGCTGGAAAACGTACAAAAGACAAGAAAAATTGCATAATTGGACGCGTATACTATGGTATATGCAAAAATTTCAAAGGAGGGTTTCCTATGGTACGTTCTTCCCTCAAGCTTATGGGGATTGAGCTTCAAACAAAGAACGGCTTTGGGAGACGGCATCAATTTCAGACATTTGAAGAGGCGAATCGCTTCTTGCAAAACTGTAATATCCAGCTTGAAAACATGGCATATGAGTATATCTCATATCATGTTGCATGGGAAGAAGGCCATTGCTTCGCCGGCTCTCTCCGGCTTCCGTTTGATCGGGAGGAGGATTTGCTGCTGCAAAACCTCATTCGCGACATTCTATACGATCGCCTATACCTGGTCTTTCCGTCCAGATCTCTCCACTGGCTGACCGAGTATATCCTCCGCACTCCAACGAAGCAGCAGGAATATGATGTACTCCTTTCTCGCGGGGAAGGCTTTGATCACGAGCAGCATAAAATGCTATGCGTCTCCGCAGAGCAATATGTGCAGGGGCTGTATAAAACCTATCCAGGCCTGCAGCGCATATGTAAGAAGGCGCGGCGGTTCTTTGCTTTTTGCCGCAGCATCGAATATCGCTCGATGAACTTCAAGAACTATCTTCTGCAGCTGGCCAAGAAATATGTTCGTATGTCTGTTTCCGCGTGCCTTATCGGAGATCGAAGGCAGGAAAAGGCTTATCTTCATAGACTTGTACGACTGTCTCAGGAGGTGCATGAAGATCGCCTTATTCGAGATGAACGATTTACAAGGCACGGAATGAGTCTTTACGGACTTCTCCTTGGTGGCGAAGAGCCGTGTGAAAGGGCTCTATCCGATGCGGAGCTGCGTGATTTCTCCTGCCGGATGCGTGCGGTTAAATCTATCGGCTCATATCATAAAACGGCCTCGTATGAGCGCGATCTCTTTTATCTTGTATATGCGGAGACACTCGACCGCATCCTGCAGGAAGCAGATCACACGCGTATATACCGCAGGATCTCCGAGGATGTTGTCCAGGGGCTTATCGCGTATAACATTCCCATTTGCCGCGTGATAGAGTGCATAGATCAGTATGATCCGTTCGCTGTCGGCCGGCAAGATTATGGGAGAGAGGTTTTCCACAAGGTTTATCCGGAAGCGGTTATCAAACCGTCCATCGCTGTATAGGAATGCCTATGATGTCTTTATGAAGGGCTTCACGCCTTTTTATGACGACCTTATTAACACTTTCGCATGAATTTCATAATGTATCTTGACTTCTTTATGAACGAGATGTATATTAACGGTATACGCAATAATTAGTGTATTACATACCAATTATTTCGTATACCGTTTTTTATCGAATGATTGAAAGAAGTCTTGTAAAATCAGGAGGAGGATCTATTATGCAATTCATGGTGGCGAATGACAACGGGAATTCTGAGCAGGATCTGATTATCAACGGACAGAAAATCAGCGCGCCGAATGTATTTGCGCGTGTCGGAAAACTCACGAATTTGGATGAGCTCAACCCGGAGTATGTTCTCAAGAACATTCACGACAATCTTATTGTCTCCGTGGATGGCGCGCTCTACTACGTGGGGGCATATGCCATGAGCAGCGGGCAGCACTGCCGCTCAATCACTGTTGGCGTAGATAATGATAAGGTATCCAGCGATATTGTTTACGTGAATACGCTTGCACATATCGCAGGAGAAGTCGTAGCAACAGCCTTCAGGGAAACGGGAAAGCTGCCGGAGGAGGGGGATGCGCTCAAGGCGCATATTGACATGGCAACGGCCATCCCCGTATCCTACTATTCCAAGGCAAAGGCCGTGGAGTTTGCGGAAAAATTCATGCATAAGAAGCATACCGTCACGGTGTATGTTGGTGCGCGGGAATACGTTGTGTTCCTTCACTTCGACTTTGTGAAAGCGATTCCGGAAGGTGTAACGGCTGCACACGCCTTTATGGATCGGCCGGAGCTGATTCATCAGGTTAAAAACCTTTCGGCGAAGAAATTTGAGTCGCTGCGTATTCTGCACATTGCGATCGGCGAGGGGACGACAGAGTTCCCGATTACCACAGGCATAGCGTTCAAGCCTGATTTCATCACGGGAACCTTCAACGGCAACGGCCATGCGATCACCAGAGTGCTGGAGATCTTCAAGAAGGACTTCGGACTCCAAAGCGTGACACGTCAGGACTTCTCTCGTTATGTGCGTGATACTTCTCATAAGTATCACGATGCGGCAATGTCATATTTCATGCCGGCACTTGAGGACGAAGCCGAGGACATCCTGAATATGGCCGAGCAGGTTCTAGCGCGCGCGAATAATGAAGTAGACATTGTTGCCGTATATGGTGGAGGGTCTATCCTCATGCGCGAAGCGTTGGAGAAACGTCTTTCGGCATTTTGCGAGAGGGCGAAGATCCAGCTCGTCTACATCGAAGACCCGGAGGATGCTGTCTTTATTGAGGCTGATGGGCTCAACGCATTCCTGAGCAGCAAGTTGTTTCAGGTTCTCAAGGACAATGCGATGAGCGGTGAGAAAGGATGAGAGTGATGGCCAACGAAAAGAGCGTTATCGTCAAGTCCGTATCTCTTGAGCGGACAGCAGAGTTCGAGGAATTCGTTGCATGTCAGAAGAATTTCAGCCGGTCGATACGTGTTCTGATCCAGCAAGCGATCTTTCAGCGTGGTGGAAAAATTGTCGATATATGGGAGGAGTACGAAAAGGACGTTCAGAACATCGTATTCCGGAATCAGATGAACTCTGCTCCCTATGAAGAAGAAAAATCTGATCAGCGAGGAGGATCTCTGGAGGAAACTGCGATCCTTGACGAATCTCGGCATGAGGATCCGTCAACAAGCCGCAGCCTGGCCGGGAGCGATGAGAAAACGGACAACGATAACGGCATTCCCGAAGGGTATCAATGAATCTGTGCGAGGGCTGGCTGCCTAAAGGCAACAGCCCTCTTTTACTACATGGAAGGCGTGCAGCAGATCAGTTGCTCCTTTGCCTTGTTCGGGTTATAATTGGAAAAGGAGGCGAGGATGATGGAGAAGGTGACATATAAATATAATCCGTCGGATTATGACGAGGAGCTTTGCGAATATATGACCGCGTTTTATCGGGCATATGAGGAGAAAAACAGGCTCTATATGAGCGTTGAAATGCAGCATCTCTATTCTGAGACAAAATATGCCATGAAAGAGGGGGATATTTCGTCAAGCGATCGTGAGGAAATGCTTACGTACTTTGGGGAGTTGCTTTATGGTTGATCTGAGTGATGTGAAATGGCTGCCGAATCGCTTCGGCGGCTCTGAATGAAATACCGAAATTGGGGGTGATTAGAATGGAGACGAGCTATAAGTATAACCCGTCGGACTACGTGGACTATCTCTGTGAGAGTATCACAGCTTTTTATGAGGCACTTCCCGTAGGGAATGCGATTGACTTGTCTTGCTTCTGGCAACGGATTTATTTTGATACGAAACAGGCTGTGAAGGAGCACCTTCTATCTGCTGATGAACGGGAGGCTATGCTTGATTATTACGGGGAGTTGATACCGGATGATTGACCTTACCAATGAGACGTGGCGCAGCAATCGTTTTGGCGGTTCGGAGAAAAAGCGAACTTTGATTTATGAGGGGAAAACCTATATGGTGAAGTTTCCCGACCCTGTCCGTTCCACCAAAAGGACGATGCTCAGCTACATCAACAATCAGTTTTCGGAACACATCGGCTGCAATATTTTTCGTTGTCTCGGAATCCCGGCGCAGGAGACATTTCTGGCAACGTGTATAGACCCCATGAACAAAAAAGAGAAAGTTGTTGTTGCCTGTGAACTCTTTTGTCAAAATGGCGAAGGGAACTTGATTGAGTTCAGCAGATTTCTTCTCAACGACACAGACAGCAACACCCGCAGAACAACAACGGTCGAGGATGTAATGGATGTTCTCGAACATTCACCGCTGCTTCAGGATAAAGAGAAAATCAAAGACTATTTCTGGAATATGTTCGTTGTTGATGCGTTCATTGGGAATGGGGATCGTCATTTGGATAACTGGGGACTAATCGAGACTCCGGACGGAAAATTCTCGCCCGCTCCTGTCTATGACTGCGGTTCATCCCTCTCTCCTCTGAAATCAGATCATGAAAAGACGTTTTTATTGGAAGATGGAAACACATTTAAGAGGGAAGAATACAATCTGAACTCAGTATATCGAATGAACGGGCAACGGATTTTTTATCACGAAATCTTCAAGAACCCGCCGGAAGACCTGCGCCAGGCCATCCAGCGCATTGTGCCTCGGATCAAAACGGCTGCTGCGCAGATCGACAACTTTATCGACCGCACAGAAGGGCTTTCAGATGTATCAAAAACGTATATGAAAAAGTCGCTCATGATGAGAAGGGAGCTGATCCTCCTTCCGGCACTCAAGCGCTGCAGCGAAAAAGGTCATGCACTTGTACGTGGAGGGGGCAGATAATTCCATATCAGCCAATCATATAGATGAAAATCACCGTGTCCTATCGTAGAACATGGTGATTTTTCTTTCAAAACCTATACTTTTTAGGAGCGCTCCGCGCGCCTGTGAAAAGTGCTTCATAAAGTCTCATGCTTACTTTTGAACTATTTCAAAAGTAAAATAGAGTTTTTGAAACAAATATGGTAAAATTGAAACAGAAGGAGGGGAGCTTGCAGCATGAAGATCGGATACATCCGCGTTTCTGACAAAAGACAGAATCCTGATCGGCAGATTGAAAAAATGTTGGACATCGGAATTGAGGAGCGATTTATCTTCGTCGATCGGCAAAGCGGAAAAGATTTTGCGCGGCCAGCATACCAGTCGATGAAGCAAGTTCTCCGTGAGGGAGATCTGCTGTACCTCGATGCACTAGATCGACTGGGGCGTAACTACGATGGGATCATTGATGAATGGAAAGAGCTCACACGCAGCCTTGGCGTCGATATTGTCGTGCTGGAGCAGGAATCCCTGTTTGACAGCAGACGCTTCCGCGAAATGGGTGAGCTCGGGAAGCTGATGGAAGATCAGTTTCTAAGCCTCCTGAGTTATGTTGCGGAACAGGAACGCAATAAGATCCGGACGCGGCAACGTGAAGGGATCAATATAGCGCAGCGGAAAGGAGTTCGATTTGGCCGGCCGCGCGTAGAAATGACGGAGGAGTTTCAGGAAGTCGTGAAACGATGGCGAAAAGGGGAGGTCACGGCAAAAGAAGCAATGCGTATCTGCAAGATGAAGCCGTCTACGTTCTATCGAAGGGTTGAAGAGTTAAAGGGAGAAGCATGATGAAAAAGATATTTCTGTTGATGTTCTGTATGCTCATCTATATGCCTGGGGCGTTTGCCTCAACGTGGCAGGAGGATGTGGATGCAGCGGCCAGCGATCCGAAGAAAATCTATGAGGTATACCGTGGGATGCCTTACGCAGATTTTGAAAAGGCCTGGGCAGATGTTCCGAATTGGAAAATCAAAGACGCGAAGCCGCGATGGAAAGTGTTCGAGAAGAACTTTGAAGGGAAGAAGCCTCTGCGCGAAGAGTTCCTAGTGATGGGCGATAATACAAACGTGATCAGCATCGAGGTTGGATTTTTCTCCAACAACAAGAAGCTGCTTGACGAGATATTCGATTACGCCCGAGCTCGACTTGCGGAGAAAATCGGAAACGACGGCCAGGTTGAAGGCTGCGATATTGGCGATCCCTCATATCCGACGTTCGTAACATGGCCGGGGACGCATATCATGCTGACACGCAGCCCCGACGAAAAAGGCGGGAAAACGTACCACACATGTATTCGGTTCTAAAATTTCATTACACAAAGCATAGCTTACGTATTGCTGGATATAAAAAGAAGCTCTTCGATGGAGAGCTTCTTTTTGTGTTCGCTTATAGATCTTGGTAGTATCTTTTATTTGCCTCTTCTGCCTTGGCAGCCTCGGACATGAGCGTCCACGTCTTTAGCGCCCTATTATCATCCCGCATCGTTGCGACCAAACTCGCATAGTGTGAGTTTCCGGACACTGCTTCGGCGATAATGCTAGGCATGTCTTTGGCTTTTACGGGTGCAGCTACTTTATAACGCTGTGTGTTGCCCTTATCTTTTTGTACCGCTTTGGCCAGCGCCTCCATTTGCACCTTTGCACGGTTCATTTTTCCTGTTGCTCGTTCCAGGCGTCCCTGCAGCGTATCATATTGCTCTTGATAGGGAGCATTTTTCTTCATGATACCAAGCGCAATATCTTTGATTTTGGCCTTCCCTTGCGGCGAGTCGATCTGAGCGGCCAGTCGTTTCTTCCGCTGCTCCAGCTCGATTTTTTGATTTGCCAGGTCATGGATCCGTTGATTCAGCTCGTCACGCCGTGAGGCGAGGGCGCTGTACCGTTCTTGATATTCTGCGTACAGGTCGCGATCCGTAGAGGGCGGCGTCGGCAGCTTGCGAAACGCTGCGATGTCTTGCTCTAGTTTCGCCTGATCGCTTTGCAGGTAGCCTTCCTTCTTTTTCAGGCTGCGCAGATCCTCGCGCAGTTTTTTCAGACCGCCCTTTGTGTAGATGTTGCTTGCCATCTGTAATGCGCGATCCATAGACAAGACCTTCTTTTTTGCTGCGTCCAGCTGTTTTTGCAGTCGCTCCACTTCCTTCTTATAGCCGTAAAATCGCTTTCGTATGATGGAATAGAGCTGATGCGTTGTATAGGTGTCTTGCTGATTTTCAGCGTGTGTTTCCGAGAATAAGCCTTGCTCCAGCGCGCGTATGGATATTTCCAGGTTTTGCTCGGCCTTCGCCAGCTCTTTGCGTATTTTGACATTGGCCTGCAGCGTCTTGTGCGTGATGAGCTGAATCTGTTTCTGTATATCTGTATTCTGCAATCGAATTTCCAGTTCATCTATTTTGTCCTGAAGCAGGGCTTTTTCCTGCTGGAGGTTCGACAGCTTTTCATCGAGCGCGGGCAATAGCTGCCGATATGCAGCTAGCTCTTCGTTTGTCGGATTTTTAGGTTCTGACAGGTTTTCCTTAAAATCTGTCCAACGCTGGATGTCCGACAGAAGCTTCTTATACGCTTGATAGGTTTCTTTCTCCTCCGGCGTCATATACTCGAGTTTTGCGTTTTCGCGTGCATCCTCGGCAGACACCAGCATCCGCTGTAAGTGCTCATGTGCATGGACGGCTTCAACGAAGCTGTCTCGGAGTTCGCCAATATGTGAATTGGCGTCGTTTTCACTTTCGATGAACTCGTTCGATGATACGACCGCTTTGATATTTTTCTTGAGCCGTCCCGTCTTCTCTTTTCGCTCATCCTCCTCTATGCCGTGGGCGACAAGTTCGGCCGCAAACAGTAAATCTTGATACTCTTTCTTGTGGATGCGGTATTTCTTAATCCGCTGCACCTGCGGATTGCTCTCCTCAAGCACACCGTGCTTGCTGATGTGCTCCTCCGGGATACGGTGCAAGAGATTGGCAAGAACAATATCCCCATTCATGCGGGCTTCCTGTTCTTGCGCTTTTAGGCTGCGATGGTCTATTCTTGCGCTGTATCCATATCTCTCTAGTACAGAGTTTACGATTTCTTCATAAGATGCCCGCAAATGTGGGACGTAGGTGCGATCTGACCATTTGCGGTCGATAGGCGCTCCATGGCTGCGCATCGCATCTTCGGTTTTTTCCTTTACATTATCACGCAGCGGATAGCGAAAGTAAGCGGATCGCTTCCGCTCTTTCTTTTTTTCTACTTCGTCAATCAGACGGGTGGAGAACACCAGATGAACATGAAGATTATGTGTCCCGTCAGACATCGCGCCGATTTTATCATGTACGGCGAGCGTATAGTAATGATCCGGCAGGTTCTCTTGGATGAATCTATTCACAATCTCTAGGTTTTGCTCCAAGGTCAATTCGTTTTGCAGAGCAAATTCGAGCTCCTTATATCGTGCTGCGTTTTTTGGAGAGTAACGGTCTGCTGCTCGAAAAAAGACGCTGGGCGAATCCTTCGCCCATTTGGGAAGATGGTGCTGCTTATAGACGCAATCGCCGCGCTCCGAAAATGCTTTTTCTCGGTTGATGTACTCAACATGGCGCTGTGCGTATATCGCATCCATGTTGCTTTCGATGTTGTCTAGGATTCGTCTTGCGGTTCTTCGAGCGTACTGTTCTCGTCCGTCAGATAGATCCCATCGCACAGGGGGATTGCGTGTGTCTCCGTCGTGTCCCAGCTGACCACTCTCATCACTTGACACCAGCAACGCAGCGTCCTCTGATCGAGTGCCATCCACAGGGAGTTTGGGCAGTTGACGCATTGTGGGTAAGGTTCCGATGGTAACAGTCTCGGCATTTCCACGCTGATTTTCGTCAATGTCGGGCTTTGGAATGTTCTTGCGGATGATAACTCGTCCACCTTGTTCTCTAAATCGTTCTCGCTCATCCTGTTTCTCCTTTCGCTTCTTGTCGAGGACGCTCTGCATATTTGAATCTTTGAAGGTAATTGGCAGATCGGCCAAAACAGCAGCATGGATACATTTTGCTTTGAAGGCAAGACTGCCATTCACGCTCAGAGGCTCGTCCATGGTCTCTTTTGCTACCATGAGCGCCATTGAGATTGTGTCATAGGATGGATCATCCGTGACTGCAATCCCTTTTTCCGTATTGGTGATTTTTCCATATGGACTGGAATAAAGCAAAACGGTTCGTCCGTCGATCGCATCCAGTTTGCGATTTGAGGATATAACATTATCCATGCTTTGCGGCTGGCGTTCATCTGCATTTTTATATTTTCCCTCGCGGTTAATATAGTCGGAATGTTCGACGGCCGGAATCTGTGTCTTTGTCTTGGGGCGCTTGTCATTTTTGACCGTAAAATGATATAAAGCCATGCGTTTTCTCTTCTAAGTTGATCGTAAAAATCTGCGGCGCGGAGCGACGATAAGCGATAGCGCCAAACTGCCAACGGCAGGTTCAGGGAGCGTAGGCGACCGACAAAAAAATTCGCCCGCGAAGCGGCGTAAGAATTGGGTCGAACGGCGTTTCAGCCTGCTGAAATGCATAAGTGAGCTTAGAGTAACTTCAGTTACTCCCATTCTAGCAAAACGGGAACAATAAAGTGGGAAACAAACGGGAAACTTGATTCCCATTTTGGGAAAAATGGGAGCGTGCATGGTATACTCTGCTTGAATCGTAACATTGGCGGCGGAGGATGTGGCGGCAGTGGAGAGCAATCAGCAGAGACTGGCACGCTTAAAGCGGCAGCTGGTTGAAACCAAAAAGCAGATGGATGCGGTCTCAGCAGATATGGATAAGGAGCGCAAAAGAATTCGATATGAGAAGCTTTTGCGTGTCGGGCTCATTGCAGAGGAAGCCGGTATTCTGGATTCCTACAATGAGAACGATCTATATCTGCTGTTTGTGATGAACCGCGAGTATCTGTGCCAGCACGGAAAAGCTGCTGCATCCGGCGGTTTTGCCTCCATGAACAATTTAGGATAATCAGAGACGGAAAGGACATGATTCTGCAATGGCGAAAAGTGCAATGGATCGTCTTGCCAAGAAGCAAGAAAAACTGGATGATCTGCTGTCGAAGCAAAAGGCGACGGAGAAGCGCATCCAGCAAGTACGAAAAGAAATGAGCGCGATCAACAACGCGCGAAATAAAAAATGGACAGATGCGCTGCAAGCTGCACTGAATAAAAATGGAGGCTCGATTGACCTTTCACGCATTCCTGTCGAGGATGTGCTGGCGTGGCTGCAGTCACGATCGAACGAGCTGACGCCGATAGCAACACAAGAAGCTCCTGTGGAAGAATCCTCGGGAGGAACGTCCGAGGAAAATCCTTCCACGGAGGATATTGAGACCACTCCGCAGGAGAATGCTTACGAATCCGAAAATACAATGCAATAGCTTTTGACATGGATGCGGCGAGGGTGATAGTATATGGATAGACGGCAGGTTTCTTCGGATGAGGTGCGCCGGATTCTAAGCGATCATGACCGATGGATGCAAACGAATCACGAATCCGGCAGACAAGCAGATTTTACAAATTGTGATTTACGGGGTTTTGATTTTTGCTCCTCAAACGAAATCCATCCGTTTCACTCCATGATTTTTCGTGGAGCGGACTTGTCGGGCGTTTCCATGGAACGTCTGCATTTTAAGGATTGTGATTTCACTGATGCACAATTAAGCAATGCAAATATATCTGACGTTACTTTTGAAAGTTGCAATTTCTTAAATGCCAAAATTCTACAAACAACTATGTCTGTATGTAGAATCAATCAATGTGATCTGCAGAACACAATGTTGGGAAAATCAAAATTCAACCAGTGTCGATTTTCGGATAATGTGTTTCGTGAAGCAAATCTCAACCATGTCTGGCTTGAAAAAAATTGTCATCTCGAAGGGAATCGTTTTTTGGCGGTAAATCCGGTTTGTGCCGATTTTTCTACGTCTGTATTTACCGATAACAAGTTTTTGAATGTAGCCTTTATACAATGTACTTTTGATGAAGCCACTTTTAAGAAATGTGACTTTACACACAGTGGGTTTTTGGATAGCTATATTGAAAAATGCCATTTTCGACAATCTGACCTGCAAAACCGCTTTATGCAGGTTCAATTTATTCCGGACAACGGAGATACTATTCACCTTGCTTGTGATTTGGGATTGCGTACAATTATCAGCAGAGATGTTATTGACGATAAACCTTCAATGAGGATAGATGATTTCATGAAAGAAATTTCTGCGACTCGCGTATCCAGTGAAGCGCAGAGAGCGCTTAAAGATATTCTGATTACAATGGGAAAGACGTTCCAAGAAGCGTGCGACAAGTATAGAAAGAGCAATGATAATATCAGATAGTAGGAGGCATTGATATGTTGTACTGGGTAGATGCAAAGAGGCTGAACAATTTTATCAGAATGCGCGGGATGACTATTGAGGAAGTCGAAGCTGAGTGCCATACGAGGACAAAGCACGATCTTTTTATTCGTCTCATGAGCGAGGGCGGTCCTACAAGGGATTCCTTGTTGTTAGGGGAAATCGCCAGAGCTTTAGATGTACCGACTTCCGAATTTATAAAATCTCACATAGGGGAAGAGGGAGACGACTCAAATGATGTCCGTGTCTTTGAGGCACAAAAATCACGTCCGCTTGACTATGACGAGAGCCACTATATTGATCAAAGTATAGGAATGGAGAAATTGAAAGAGTACAACCTGATCTAGTTTTGAAAAATGATAGGAATTTCAAGCCCCTTTTCGGGATATACTTATCCTGAAAGGGGGCTTGCTATATGCGCTTATTTATCGCTGAAAAGCCAAGTTTAGGCCGAGCGATTGCAGAAAATCTAGGGAAGGGCACTTCCAAAGACGGCTGCATTGAGATTAACAATGGCCAGGACATCGTTACTTGGTGTTTTGGCCATGTGCTGGAGCAATACGATCCGGGTGAATATGACGAGCGCTATAAAAAATGGGCGATGGACGATCTTCCCATCGTCCCTGATGAATGGAAGCTGAAGGTCAAGAAAGACGCAGCGAAGCAGTTCAAGATTATCAAGGAGCTTGCAAAAAAAGCAGACTATATCATCAATGCAGGAGACCCAGATCGCGAGGGTCAGCTGCTGATTGATGAGGTTTTGCTCTATATTAGCAACAAGAAGCCGGTGAAGCGGATCCTTCTGAATGCACTGGATCAGAAAAGCGTGGTTCAGGCGCTCGGAGACTTGCGGGATAATAAAGACTATACAGGTCTTCGGGACAGCGCTCTCGCACGCAGCCAGGCAGATTGGCTCGTCGGGATGAATCTCTCTCGCGCTTATACGATCAAGAGCAGAGACGCAGGATATGATTCCGTTGTCCATGTCGGTCGTGTCCAAACGCCGACGCTCGCACTCGTTGTGAGGCGTGAAGAGGAGATTCGTCAATTTAGACCGACAACGCATTATGTGCTGCAGGTGACATGGCAGCACGAAAACGGCAGCATACCAACAGCATGGAAATGCAAGCCCGATATGGAAGGACTTGATTCTGAAAATCGGCTGCTTTCAAAAGAAATTGCGGAGGGGTTGCTTTCCAAAATAGAGTCTGCGGCCAATCATGGAGACGGCGCTCAAATTATTGCTGTTGAGCAGAAGAAAAAGCAGGAAGGACAGCGCCTTCCTTACAGCCTGTCTACGCTGCAGGTGGAAGCCGGACGAAGATTCGGCCTGTCGCCGCAGCAGGTGCTCGATGCCATGCAGTCGCTCTATGAGATGAAGCTGACAACGTATCCGCGTTCCGATTGTGAGTATTTGCCAACCAACCAGCTGAGCGATGCAGCAGCAGTTATAAGGAATATAGAAGGCATCTCAGAGGAGCACCTGGATGAATTCGCTGCGCGGGCTGATGTGAAGATTGTGTCTCGTGCATGGAACGATGCGAAGATCTCGGCGCATCACGCGCTGATTCCAACAACAGTCCCAGCAGATCTGACAAAGTTATCTGATGAGCAAAAGAAACTCTATTTGCTCGTGGTAAAAGCCTATCTTGCCCAGTTCTATCCCATCCATACATACCAGGCGACCAAAGTCATCATCTCGTGTGCGGATGAGGAATTCGTCGGGAACGGAAAAACGATCCTGACAATGGGCTGGAAGGAAATTTACCAGAAGGATAAAAAGGATCCGGATGAAGACGGTGAAGAAGCTCCTGTGCTTCCAGCAGTCGCAGAAGGTGATGTCATACGATATGACCACGGAGTGGTCAAAGAGAAAGTTACAACACCGCCAAAGCGCTTTACCGACGCCACGCTGCTCCAGGCAATGAAAGAAATCCATAAATATGTCAAGGATAAGGAGCTTGCCGCAAGTCTCAAGGAGTGCAAAGGAATCGGGACAGAGGCTACACGAGCCGGGATTATCGAGGGATTGAAAAAAGCGCGCTCCGTCGCCACGGAGAAGAAATATCTTGTTCCTACTGAGCTGGGGCGTATGGTCATATCCATGCTGCCGGACAAAATCACATATCCGGACACAACGGCGTTGTGGGAAGCCGATCTGGATCGGATCGCAGACGGATCCATTCCTCTGGATTCCTTTTTGACGAAACAAGTTGATATTCTCAATGAGCTGCTTGCTGATGCGAAGAATGTGCAGCTGCAGACCAACAAGGATCTTCCGACGTGCCCGAATTGCGGGAAGCCAATGCGGCTGCGTAAAGGAAAGTTTGGTGCTTTTTGGGGATGCTCCGGCTACCCCGACTGCAAAACGATGGCGCCCGATAAAAAGGGAAAGCCGGACTTCGCGGCCAAAAAGGAAGATAAACGCACAGACAAATGTCCGCGCTGCGGAAAGGTGCTGCGTCAAGTCAAGGGGAAGTTCGGAACATTTTGGTCGTGCGAAGATCGAGAGGTCTGCAATGCTGCATTTTCAGATCATAAAGATAAACCTGTGATTGTTGTGTGTCCCGAATGCGGCAAGGGGTATCTGAAACGAGCTGAGAGCAAAAAGAAGAAGGGGGTATACTATTGGTATTGCTCTGACCGCTGCGGAGCTGCTCCTGTTTGGGACAAAGATGGCCTTCCCAATCTTTCATGATATGGATGATGAACCGTGAGGAGGTGAGAAGAATGGTACATATGGCTACGTTTGAATGCCCCAGCTGCGGGAATCGTCAGGATCATCCAGGTGCGTGCGATAAGTGTGGCGCACAGACGAAATGAGGTATCTAGGTTCATAGCCTGTTAAGAGATATTCTGAAAAATATCAGATGATTTCCTAACGGGCTATGAACGAATGGCAAACCCATCATATTTCATACTAAAATGTTCATAACCACATCTTAAACCTTTCCCCAATTCATAAAGATATAAGAACACATCATAAATAACTCATAGGAGGGATAAATATGAATCAGGTTGTATTAAGCGGCCGCCTCGCAGCCAAGATCAGCGAGTACACCACACAGGCAGGGCACCTTGTCATTCATTTTCCTCTTGCTGTACGCAAGGGATTCAAAAAAGACGAGAGGGGACGGTATCCCGTCAATTATTTCTACATCGAGGCGTGGAATGCGCTGGCCGAATCCTGCAAAAAATCACTGTCCAAAGGACATCTTGTCAACGTGATCGGTCGGCTGGACGTAAATACCTATGAAAAAAACGGTCAGAAAAGATATGCAACGATGGTTGTGGCGAACAACATTGAGTTCTTGACGCCGAAACAGGCGACTATGGTCTCGGCGAACGCCCTCAACTCGATGGCAGATCCGGAAAGCCAGCAGCCGATCCCGGAGGAGGATCAGAGTGACGAATCGCTTTTCCAGCAGGTCATGTCTGCTGATGATGACGATATTCCTTTTTGATGAGGAATCCTCTGACCCTCATTTGACCCCGAAAAACTCGAAAAAGATGTAGAATATGGAGAATCCGTAGAATAGAGAGAATGAAAAGGGCTGAAATACAGGGGTTGCAAAACAATGTTAATGTGGTATAGTTGAACTCGAATAGTAGAAATAAGCGCAGAGCGCCTTGTATATCAAGGGTATCTGCGCTTATTTATTTTCCG
Organism: Selenomonas sp. oral taxon 920; assembly: GCF_001717585.1. Taxonomy (NCBI): domain Bacteria; kingdom Bacillati; phylum Bacillota; class Negativicutes; order Selenomonadales; family Selenomonadaceae; genus Selenomonas; species Selenomonas sp. oral taxon 920. The sequence goes on along the minus strand of NZ_CP017043.1, from coordinate 39,413 downwards.
TGACCCCCGTTTGACCCTCCTTTTGTTGCCGGATCGCTTTCGATGGCAGCAATAATCATATCGCGCTCTTGTGGATATAGGTGAGCGTAGGTTTGTAGTGTAGTCTCGATTTTTTCATGACCGAGGCGTTGTGAAATCGCTATGATCGGTATTCCTCGGTGAATGAGATAGGAGGCATGAGAGTGCCTAAGATCATGAAGGCGAATTTTCTCTATGCCAACCTGTGCAGCTACACGCTTCATTTCATAAGATAATCCATGTTTACCGGTTTCAAATAATCGTGCATTTGGATTGATTGAATGCTGCGCTTGGATAAACTGCTGGACTTCATCGACAAGAAATGCAGGGATGCTGACATCACGGCGGCTCTTTGGTGTCTTAGGCGGGCCGATTATAGTCTTGTTATCTAGCCGTGCGTAGCTTTTGGTTATGTGTATCAAATTTTTGTCAAAATCAAAGTCCTCCAAGGTCAGTGCCAAAAACTCTCCAACACGCATCCCTGTCCAGAAAAGGATTAAAAAAGAAATTCTGTATAGTGGAGTAGTGGTGTGATTGATAAATTTTTGAAAATCATCAACCGTCCAGAATCTCATTGCATCGGCATGACTCTTTCCGATCATCCCTGCTCGTTTTGCGGGGTTAGTTGGTAGACCATAATAATTTACCGCAAAGTTGAAGATGGCTGCAACTTGGTTGTTGATAGTACGGAGGTATGTCTCTTGATAATCGCCTTTGACAAGTTCGTTTTGCCACTGCCGTATTTTTGCAGGAGTAATCTGGTCGCAAGGCAAATTTGCGAAGAACGGCAACACCTTTGAGGTGAACATATATTCCTTGCTTCGATATGTTGTAGGTCTTATGCGTGGTTTTATGTCCTCCATGTATAGATCATATAATGCCTTGAAGGTCATGGAATGAGCGCCTTGTTTCTGCCGGTGAAAATCCTGCTCAAATAGCTGCGCGTCTTTTTTCTTTGCGAATCCTCTGCGGGTCGTTTCCCTCTTTTCGCCTGTCCAGTCGGTGTATTTGATCTTTACGTACCATGTTCCGCGCTTTGTGTCTTTATGGACGGACAAGAGATCATCGCCTTTCTCAAGTGCTGTTTCTGTAATAGAAGCACAAAGACTTCATTTTTTGAAAAGCTTTATGTAAATCCTGAGATCACGGGATAAAAAGGTACTACTTTTTTTTCGTAATACCCATTTCAGCAGCTCCTTTTTTGTGTTTTAGATAGCTGATATACTGACGTATTTCGCTGGCCATATCTGGTGTAATATCCTCAAGATCCTGTATGACTTCCTCCTGATAGGAGGGAGTCATTTCTTTTACGATCGGTGAAGGGTCGTTTGTTCGACCAAGCAGATAATCCAGGCTGACATTAAAGAAATCGGCTATTCGAACTAGCATTGCGGTATCTGGATCCCGCTTTTCATTTTCGTAGAAATTATATGACTGTCGGCTTATATTTAACTTTTTAGCTAGATCTGTTTGACTCAGGTTGTGTTGCTCACGCAATAATTTCATTCTGTTCATCTGCAACCCCCTGTTACATTATGTCAACTATTTGTAGCAACATCAATGGATGCAACAGAATATAGCTATTCGAAATAATTAGCTACACTATGTTGACAGGAAGGAAAATATGACGTATTATCTTCTTGTCAACAGAATGTAGCAATTAGGTGGTGAAAAAATGAAATGGTTGACAGAAATGCGCATCAAAGGGAATCTGTCGCAGGTGGATGTCGCAAAGAAATGCGCCATCAGCCGGCAATATTATAACTTTATCGAAAAAGGAACCCGCCGTCCTTCTCCAGAAGTGGCAAAGCGCATTGCTGCTGTTTTGGGGTTTTCAAACGAGTGGTATAGATTGCTTGAGGTTGGTGGGGAGCAGGGAAATAAAAAGCCCGCGAATGCGGGCTGAGAGGATGTGAAGAGTATGCAATATAAAAAATCCACGAGCAACTTCATTACACCCGCAGAGGTTTCGGAGATTTGTGCAATCTCTATGTCCAAGGCGTATAAGATCATTGCTGAACTCAATGAAGAGCTGCGGAAACGCGGTAAATTTACGATTCGCGGCAAGACAAACCGTCGTTTTTTTGAAGAGCAATATCTTGAAGTTTAAGCCGCAGGGGGCAAGAGATCATGATCGAATGGAAGATCCATGATGTCAAGTTTGCTTGCGGAAACTATCGAAAATGTCTTGCAAGGCTTGATAGTGGACAGAAGTGGCTGGTCAGTGATGTAAATATGTCAACGCGTACTTTCCGTGACCTTGTGCGTAGATTTGCGCAGCGCATTGATGCGCAGCTGATCGAAGTCAAATATATGTATGACGAGGCCGAACAGGCTGAGCAAAACGAGAACCTGATCCGCCTCTCTGAATACCGTGGGACGAATGGATATGATTTTTCGCGCATGATGAGATATTACGTCATCTAGGAATATTCGTAGACCCCATACCTTTGGCGAGTTTCAGAAAGATGGTGGATTATCATGCCGTTCAAAAAAATATCCGTACCGATGGGACGGTACGGATATGTGAAACAGAATCTGCGCCATGCTGATACAAGACTATCCACAGTCAATCTTCATCGTGCAAACTCCATTTTGATTATAGCAAATATCAAAAGGAGGCACAAGAGGCATTATACAAGGGCTTAGAGGGAGGCATACTATGTCAGTCGAGATCGAGAAAAATAGAGCGGAATATATCCGTGAACTCGAGGAGAAAATTCAAGCGCTGGAATCCCGTGAGCCCAAGATTGAACGTATTGTTAAGATTACTCCGGCAGACTACGAGAGCTTGAAGCGTGAGAATCGCAAGTTGGAGCAACAGATACGGAAATATCGGCAGATATTAGCTGTGGGCGGTGTATCAGAGCTATCACTACTGATAGATCAGTACATCGACATGAGCAAAAAGCAGCTGAAAAAAATTTCGGCTGAGATCCACATCTCCAATTTTGATAAGATCCACATCCAGCAGATCATTCATCTTACAGATTATATCACTGGCGTTCAGCAGGAGTTTGATTCATTCATCTCCATGCACACAGAGGGAAAATGGGTAGTACATCCCATCTATCGTAAACTCGAGTCAGACATCTGTCGAATCAACAAAATGCTGTCTTGTAAAACGAATTTTTACAAAATCGAGGAATTGCGCCTGGAAGAGCTTCATCAGACGCTGCTCCAGGTAATCGAGGTCATTGGCAGGTATTTTGAAACTGTCAATGGAGAGCCATGACGTTCGGGGAAAGGCTTCGGAACTTACGAGAGGAACGAGGCTTTTCACAGACGGATCTTGCAGGGATTACCGGCTTCACACGCCGTTCTATTTATAACTGGGAACGTGATCGGATGCGCCCCAAAAACATTGCTACACTTGAAGTTTTGAGTCAGGCACTAGGGGTTGACCTCACATACTGGTGGAATTAGGCTGCGTCAACCTTTATCAGGAAGGCATGCAGCGAGGAGCTCCCGGATTTCCTTATGCTGGCGTTTCATCTCTGCTCTGAGATTATCGAGTGCTTGCTGCACAGGCGCATCATGTCGCTCTATTTCGAAGAAATCATCTGCTGATATGCCAAAGATGAGCACCAGCTTATATAGCTCCTCGGCCGGAAACTTTGTTATTCCGCGTTCGTAGTTTTGGTAAGTACGCATGTTTATCCGTAGCTTCTCAGCCATTTCTGCCTGTGATAACCCTTGTTGTTTTCTGGTTTTCCGTAGGCAGTCTGATATTTTCATTGTCATTGTCAGTCCCCTTCGTGGAACGAAAAATTTTGCGTTTATTGTACCAATTTTTTGTTGCTGAGAAAAGTCTTTTATCGTGATTTACAGTCACCTACCTGATTATATCCGAGGCAAGAGAATTTAACGAGCGTTTAGAAAGGTGTTGGATATGAGAGACGATGACGAATTCTTGTTCATAATAATCGCCAGTATGGTACTAATGGTTGTGTTTGGAGGCATCATTACGGCCATAAATATTTTTACATCTCCAGTAGATCCCGGAGAGACTTTCGTCGCTTATCGAGCGGTAATTTACGAACGTGAAATCCGATCAACAGACAGTGAATCTGTACTAACAACAGGCTGCACGATCTCAGATGGCGTCGATAAAGCAAAACTCGTTCGTGAAGGGGTGCTCTACCTGCATAAAAAGGATGCCCTAGCATCTATGGCAAATTGGGAGAAGGGAAGTCAAGTTGTCGTGCTCCTGGAAAACGGAAAGCCCGTATATCGAGTGAGAGAGGAAATGATAGAGACAGGAATATATCGTGCTGGGAAATTTTATATAGACGGCTCTCATTTTTTTGGAGCAGATCTTGTTGAGATTACAGATCATGATGAATTTCAATACGGCGATATAGAATCAGGCGCCTATTATTTGCAGTGATTGTAGATTTGGAGACCATTTCGACATGGAGGACAGTAAAAATGAATCTTGAGGGAAAAATTGTTTTCATTGCTGGGGCAATCACTGGTATTGCTGACTATAAGCAGATATTTGCCGTGGCAGAACAGCGGCTGCAAGAGCAAGACAGTATCGTTCTGAACCCTGCGGTATTGCCGTGGGGAATGGAATGGGAGGCCTATTTGCAGATCACCAAGGAGATGGTGCGCTGCGCCGATGCCATCTATGTGCTGCAGAACTGGGAGAACAGCAGAGGCGTTCGGGAGGAACTTGCTCTTGCAGAGCAGCTTGGAAAGGAGATTATATATGAGCCGAGAGAGGTAGTGATCGTATGATACATATTGATTTATGGACTGTTTTCTGCTTTTTTCTCATGCTTATAACGGCTGTGTTTACCGTTAAGCTCAGCGTCTTGGGATTGACGTTTTGCAGCATTGTAGTGCTGATTCTTAATTTTACAGTATCAGAAGATGTTGCCTTGATCGGTCTAATTACACCATTTGTTGCGTTTAGTTTATTGACTGCGATACTTATACATTTCTGTAAAAAATATGAGGACGGGAATAAGCAGGGAAGTTATAAAAAATATGCCAAGATGGGACTGATCTCTGATGAAGGTGTTGTAATTGGCCAGTATGACACAATTCTTAGTGGCGTAGTGCCCCCATTAACTAAGATACTTCCTGCGGATAAAAGGACAGCAGCATATAATTGGTTTGTCGAACGCCACATGAACCCTATGCCCCTATATTTACGAGATAATTCCAGTAATCATATATTGATTGAGGGTGAGTCGAATCACAGACGAAGCGATCGATTTATCATCCCGACGCTCCTTGACGGTTGGAAATCTAGTGTAGTCGTGCATGATATTAAAGGCGAATACTGGGAAGTCACCGCAGGTTATCGAAAGCGGCTCGGGAACACGATAATCAAATTCGAGCCGACAGCAACAGATGATACATCTGCGTGCTGGAATCCTCTTGACGAGATACGGATGGACAGCCCTGACAAGCTATTTGTAGCAAAGACGCTTTCGTCGGCCTTGATCCGGATGGGGAAAATGATGGTATGTGATGACGTTGTAGAAGAAGTTGCCGATGTTCTTACGAAAATCATCCTGCATCTCAAAAATACATATCACGCTGATCAAGATCGGCATCCAAAGTCTCTATCTCTTTATGATGTTGCTCAATATATACAGGATCATACGGTTGGAATGGTCGATAAAGACGGAGCTCCTGTTTATGCCTGGATGCCTTTGGATTGGAAAATATATGATACACCCTTGGAGTATCCATATATATCTTTAGAGGAACCGGAAAAGGTACAAAAAATTATTGACCATAAACTTCACGGAATCGTGTCAATACCGAATAATCAGGCGTGTTATATTCTGTCCATCATAAATGCAGCACTCAAAGATTATCTTGATCCAGTGCTTAGACACCATACGGAAAGAAGTGATTTCTGTATAAAAGATCTTATGAATCACACGCAGCCCGTATCTTTGTATCTGGTGACTCCACCGGGTAATTCTTGCCAACCATCCCAAATTTTTCGTGTGTTCTTGGAAATGCTCTGGATATTTGGATATAAGGGAGAGCCAATGAAAGGGAGATACAGATGCTTGATTCTAATGGATGAGTGTACGTCTTTAGGTCGCCTAAATATATTTGAATACCCTGGGCTGAATTATATTTCTTTATGCGGGATGAAGGCTGTTTTGTTTGATGAGCTGTTACAGACTTGTAAATTTTATGGATGCAAGACAGATATGCAGGTGATTTCTATCCTCGGTAAAAAGAACAAATACTCGATTATTATGGATACCCGAAGTGTTGATGTGGCTGGTGTTCAATATCAGGAGAACGATTATTTTCTCTCGCGCATGTATGAAGCTCCTGAGCGAAGTGAGATCATTCATGGTCATAGTATCTAAAAAGGTAAAAATGTTTTTACGGCAGATGATTGATAAATCGAGAAAGCGGTGAACGTTATGGGAAATGCTCGCGTGCTTTATCCGTATTATCGTATTGGCTTTGGGGCAAGAGACACTGCCATAAAACAACTTCTCGAAAGTTCTTTTTGGAAAACGCTTTGTCCTGAAGATGGAGAGTTGGCAGAAGAACATTACACTGAAGAGGCGGCAGAAGAATTCTTTGTAACATATCAAGTCTTATTTGACCATGATGGAAAAAATGTTCTTGCTCCTCAATGGCTTGTAGATGCGATGAACGAGTAGCTGTTATTTTGCGCACGTTGAAGAGCATGAAAGTGCGTGATTATTAGTTTTTGGAGGTCATCATGAGCAACATACAAGACTCTAATATGCAGGTGACGGAAGAACGTATCAGACAACATCCCAGAAATGTGCTTGAACACGGTGCTGGCATAGTCGGCACATCTGTCATGCAGGATCCAAACTTACATGTGATTGCAAAGACAATTTACTCTTATCTCTGCGCATATGGCGATACGGATTGTCTCCCCAGAGATCAGATTTGCTATGACCTTAACATCAACAAGAATACCTATGCGAAGTATATGAAGCAGCTGGTGGATTGTGGATATATTACCCGAATTCAAACACGGGACGAGAATAACAATTTTTACCGAAACATCTACGAGATCAATTCTGAGGTATAGAGTTTCTTGTAGAGCGGTCTGGAATGGGATGCGTATCTTCGCATCACAACGGCGATGACGCGAAGCGGATGTCTGTTTTTCTTCATCGTTCATAGAAGTTCAGAGTGTGGAAGAAGTGAAAGATGGCGATGACTATTGGCCTTATTGACGTAGATGGTGGGAAATTCCCCAATTTGTGCCTGATGAAGCTGTCGGCGTGGCATAAGAAACAGGGCGACCAGGTTCATCTGCTTTATCCTGAAGATGTCCTGTTGGGGAATAATTTGTTTCAGCCATATGAAAAACTTTATGCAGCCTGTGTGTTTACGCAGAATCAAGGGCTTTCCATACGCCTTGCGGAGATTGGTGCAGAAATCGGAGGGACGGGAACTACCAGCGCCGCACAGCTTCCGGCGCATATTGAACATATGCGTCCGGATTATTCGCTCTATAACATTCAAGGAATTGCTTATGGCTTTCTGACGAGAGGTTGCCCGCGTGCATGTCCCTTTTGCATCGTTGGCTGGAAAGAAGGTTATGAAAGTCACAAAGTCGCGGATCTCAATGAATTTTGGCATGGGGAACGCATAATCAAGCTGCTTGATCCCAATATTTTGGCGGCAAAAGAGCATATGGAACTTTTAGAACAGCTTGCTCATAGCGGCGCATGGATTGATTTTACGCAAGGTCTCGACGCGCGACTGTTCACACCGGAAAATATGGATCTCCTCAGCGCCTGTAAAGTGAAAATGCTGCATTTTGCATGGGATAATCCAAAGGATTGGAGCGTTCCTAGAGCGTTATCTGCCTTTGCAAAACGCACATCTGTCACAGATTTCCGGAAGAGGCGCGTATATGTGCTTGTCAATTATTGGAGCACGCACGAGGAAGACCTGGCGCGCGTCTACTGGCTCAAAGATCATGCGTATGATCCATATATTATGGTCTACGATAAACCCAACGCTCCTGTGACCGCTCGACGTTTGCAGAGATGGGTGAATAATAAAATCATCTTCCGTAGCTGCGATCGCTTTGAGGATTATATTGCGTAGCGCCACAGCGGCGATTGAGACTGCTGTTGTTGTCGATTTGGAGGCGTTGAAATGCAGACGAAGAGAAAACGCATTTCTCAGCAGGTACGCTGTCAAGTTTATGAAATGTATGGGGGACGCTGCGCGTACTGTGGGAGAAAGATTGATAACATCCAAAAAATGCGGGTAGATCATGTCTATCCTTTGCGTAAAGGGGGAGAGAACGCTCTCTCCAACTACAAACCTGCGTGCAGGAAATGCAATTACTATAAAAGCACGCTTGATATTGAGCAGTTTCGCGAATATGTCGGAACCGTATTGGAGCGTCTGGAGAAGGTTTTTATCTTTCACATAGCCATGCAATATGGGGTAATCACAGAGACCGATAAAGCGCACCGGCCGATCAGGTTCTATTTCGAGGAATTAGAAAATGCTGAATGAGATCATCGTTGATGTTTTTGCGGGTGGCGGCGGTGCTTCAAGCGGTATTGCGTGTGCCGTCGGACGGAGCGTCGATGTCGCCATAGACCATGATCCCGCAGCGATTGTAATGCACCGCGCCAATCACCCGCACACAAAGCATTATAGAGTTTCTTGTAGAGCGGTCTGGAATGGGATGCGTATCTTCGCATCACAACGGCGATGACGCGAAGCGGATGCCATCTATGTACTCCAAAACTGGGAGCACAACTTGGCAAGGAAATCATATACGAACCACGAGAGGAGGTCATCGTATGAGAAAATTCATGGTTGCGTTTTCTTATGATCTGTCCGGTGAGATCGTGATCGAGGCGGAGGATGAAGATGAGGCGCGTGAGAAGGTGGAGAATCTTGATAATCTCCATGAACTTGTGGAACAATCCTGTTCCTGTTTTGAATCTGATTTTATGGAAATTCAGGTGGTCGAGGACTTAGGAGAATCCTGTGATGATTGTTGTTGATCTGAATGCTTGGGTGGAGTCCACCGCCCCTCGTGTCGTTGTTGCTTTGCTTGGCATCATGGGCTGGGGAATGATGTTTCTTCTAAAGTCGAGGCAGTAAAGATGATACGTCTGTTTATATATCCGGCGTTAAATATCAGAAGGATGACCGTTTTCTCTCTCGTTTAGGAGGAGCATTGTGATGAGAAATAAAAAGCCATCTTTTAGAAAAGGAAGAAAGCTGACACAAGATCAACTGAAAAATATTCTTGACTTGCATTGGAAATGGGCTTTCTCGGAAGAAGGGGGCAACGTGCAGATTTGGAAAGGGTGAATTTATCGCACTGTAACCTGCAGAACGCATTTCTTGGTGGAGCTTGCTTACGTCATGCTAAACTTCGCGGCATAGATTTGCGGCGCGCGGATCTCGGCGGAGCAGATTTATATGGTGCTCAATTACAATTTGCCGACTTACGTGATGCAGATTTATCCTATGCAGATCTTCGAGGTGCGGATATATCAAATGCAAAGCTCGATGGAGCAATATTACATCATGCTGACTTAAATGATTTAACAAATTCAAGCGAAAACATCGTACAAATTATATCTCTTGGATATGCAGGCCTTCCGTCAGACATACGCTATTTTGTAGATCGCAATATTGTTCAATGTGGAGACGGTGTTGAAAGATCTCTGGAAGATTTCATGTCGCATATTGATGAGCGTTACCCAGCAGATTCGGTAGACAAACGACTGATGCGAAGGAAATATTTTGCTCTTATAGATTACTTTAAGGAAATGAAGTCCATTGCGAAGTCAAGAGAAATAGAGCTCGAATAAAACATAATGTTGTTTTTGGGGGAGTGGATAATGTGGGCAGAATACGAGAAGCGTTTTTTTCTGCGGCTCTAATGGGGCTTTTAGTTTTCCTGTCAGCACAGGCATACGCTTCGGATCTTCCTGTCACGTCTGCGTTCGGATGGCGTTACCATCCGATCTCAGGAGAATGGTCTTTCCACGCAGGTGTCGACCTAGGGTATCCGGCAGGAACGCCTATCCCCGCATTATTCGACGGCGTTGTCATACAAGCCGGCGACTATGCGGACGGTTATGGTAATCAAGTGCTTCTCTATCATCCGTTATTTGATGGATATACACGCTATGCTCATATGTCCGAGGTTGATGTCAGAGTCGATGAGTATGTGGGACAGGGCACGATTATCGGTCTTGTTGGTGCAACGGGACGCGTGACCGGACCTCATCTGCACCTCGAGTACATTATTCGAGGGGCGGATGGGAATTATATGTATGTCGATCCGCTCGTTTTATGGCAATAGGAAGGTGGAGAACGATGGCAGCGTCAAGTCTTCTGATCCAAGAATCCCCGCTTACCGTTCAGCCGAACCTTGCCGTTCTCATCGGCCTGAATGAGGCGATATTTCTGCAGCAGCTGCAATACTGGATCAGCCGTGAGGCGGGCATCTGCGACGAATACGGACGCCGTTGGATTTATAATACCGTCAAGCAATGGAATGTCCAATTTCCGTTTTGGTCGGAGAGCACGATTAAACGCACCATCAAGTCTCTTGAAGATCAAGAGGTGATGTTATCGACGGTAATCGGAAATTCCTACAACAAGACGAAGGCCTACACCATTAACTATGAGTTGATCGAAGAGCTTAGTGAAAAAATCGTACATAAGCAATTTCAGGAGAGCGTAGAAAGTGTCGACCGGCGTATTTCTGCGCCTCCACCGATGCGAGAGCAGATGGAATATGTCGAAGACGTCCATGCTCCCGAGGACACACAACCAGAACATGAGGCCGCTGATATATCGGAAGATAACATAGAAGGTCAAAAGGTCAAATCAGGTGAACCACGCATAAGTGTCAAAATGACACCACATGGGGAGCAAGATGAACCACGTACAGAGGTCAATTTGACACCACGGACGGAAGGTGCTGAAACCCCAGTAACGGCGCGGGTTTGGGCACCCTCCTCGCGCGCGCGCGTAACAGAGACTACAACAGAGAACACGCATAGAATACGTGAAACAACAACAGGCGACGTTCGCGGCCTTTGTGCTGCACTGGGGGTATCCACATCATCGCTGGAGCAGTTTATTCGTCGCTACGGAGAGGAGAAAGTGCGCGACAAAGCCCGACTTTTGGAGATCGCCATGCAGACGAAGATCATCCGGAATCCGACGGGCTGGCTTCATGCTGCGCTCAAAGAAAACTATACATTTGCGCCTGTTACTCCACGGCAAGAATCAACTCCAACCCAAACACAGCCCCCTGGCAGTTATGTTCCACCTGTACCGCCTCCTGCCCCAAAAGAGCAAAAACAAGAACACCGACAAAACCTGCACGAGTTTCTCACACGCCAGGCAGCTGCCGACGGTGAGGGATCTGTGTTTGCCCAGGAGTTTCTGCGAAGACATGGAATTGTGGATGGACGGGCGAGTCCTTGACGAAATACGGTCTTCGCATTCAGAAAAACGTGCAGTATTTTAATTCTGCATTCGGTTATACTGAATGAGTGATGACGTATTATGCAAGGAGGTACATCATGGACATCGTATCTACGCCCGTGTGCGGTGGAGAGAACATCATTTCTTTTGGAGCAGAGCTTGCAGTCGTGATCGGCATGAACGAGGCGATATTTCTCCATCGACTTGACCAACTTCTTACGACGGAGCTATGCCTCCATGAGAATGAGCGCAAATGGGTATGCAAAACAATCGCAGACTGGCAGCATGGGGAATTCCCTTTCTGGTCTGAAAGCACTATCAAGAGGATTGTTCATTCTCTTGTACAACAGGATTTCATCCTTACAATCAAGGCTGAAGGGAAAAAATCTTTCGATCACACAAAAGCATATACCATAGACTATGATCGATTGAATACTTTTTGCCGAAGCTTGGCTTATCCGAGCCTTGCCCATGAATAAGACAACGGAGGTCATATGCTGTACTACAATAAGCCGATCATGGGAATGTACTTGGCCGAGACAATGCTCAATGAGCATTTCAAGGCACAAAAGAAACGAACCGAGTTGGCAGAATTAAAACACTTTGTCCGAGAACTCTCGGCCAAAGATTCTGCGATGTGGGGGAAAATTCTGTTTCGCATCATGAAGCAGGAAACGAATTATATCTTGGTCGATATGGTGATCCAGTCTCTCCCGCAGGACTGGCAGGCCTTCGTTGATCTGAAATACAGACGTAAGGAGACGATTGTCAAGCAGACGGAGCTGCTGCATGTATCCTCATCTCAGTTAGGCATATGGAATTCAGCGATTAAACTCAATGTGCTCAACGCTTTGCAGTATCGTTTGACCGTCAACGATGTTTTTCTCCGGACAAAAATCATAAACATGTTGGAGGTACTGGCGACCATCATTGCCGCAAAAGAAGAGTTGGATCCCGAGTTTAAGATCATTGACGAATTTTGGTTTCACTCGCTTGTGCAATATTATGACCAATACAGCCAGCTCCTCGAGAGGATTGATGAGTGTATTTTACACCAGGATAGCCGCATGAATATTGCTGTTGCAACCATAGTGGAGAGTCCGTATGATTCCAATATCGTCCTTGCGGATAAATGCGGGCTGAACTCCGGCAGCTTCGGCCGGTATGTACGAAACTTTCAAGATGAAGTGAAAAGCTATATCTTTTGAAAAGGCCTTTGATCTGTTCAAAACGAACAGATCTTTTTTGTTCAAAAGACAGGAAAAATGGGGATTTTCTCTGATATACAATAATGTCGGAGGAGATCATATGCGCATAACAAGGCGTTTCTATATCTGGTCTGCATTGTGGTTATATGTATTTCTCGTGGTCAATCCGCTTCATCTGCAGATGCCCACATTGATTTACATGAATACAACGGCCAGTCTCCCTATTGGGCTCTACCTTGCGATTCCCGGCTTTGCGGTTCGAGATGGGGATATTGTTGCTTATGAACAGGATGAAGATGTTATGGAGACCGTTCGTCATAATGGTTGGCTGCCGAACGATGCTGATCCTGCGTTCATCAAATACGCAGCGATAGAGGGCGGTTTCTATGAGGTCGATCCAGATCTTCGGTTCAGCGTCAATGGAAAGCTGATCGGATACGCTATGACCGGCGATGGGAAGGGACACACAATGACGCCGCGCTGCGGGTTCTACGAGATTGAGCAGGGACAGTTCCTGCCATATACATACGCGGCAAGGAGTTATGATGGGCGCTATACCGGCACGATCTCGACAGATCGGATATATAGCCGCGTCATACCTTTATTGACAAAATAGATGAGGATGTGCAATGCAACACCACCAATTTCAATGCTCTGGGCTTGACGAGTACGCTGAAATGCAAGAACAAATTTACGGCATCTTGTATCGGTCTTTTTTTTATAACGACCATACTTTCCTGGAAGCCATCGAGGCGGCAGTAGCCAACGCTGCAGAGTATTCCATAGGTGAACACAGTTCGCCTATTTTGATCACGCTGCGCATTATGACGCACGATATTGCCGTGACCGTTACAGCAGCAACGAAGGAATTTGATGTTTGCGCTTTCCGGCAGACGTTGAAGAGACTGTCGGACGATCCTGCTATAAGAGAGATGGATTGGAGCGCGTATGCCAAGCAGAAAAATTCCGGTGCAGGGATATGGCGTATGCTCACAGGCTGCGCATATCTCTATATGGATGCGCATGGACAATCGGTCACGATGGTTGCAAGGAGATCAATGCAGCCCGATGACATCATAGAAACGCGCATCGGAACCCTTGTCCCGAGATTCTTCGTAAAGAAAGACGGCGTTATCTTATGAATTTTATTCGCCCAAAGGAGTTGATTGCTCGGTGAATGAAAAGCTGAGGAAACACAAAATGACCGTGATCTGTCTGCTGATCCTGTTCTGCATGGAAGCGACGGTCGTTATTTATAGCTCGACCATTCATTTTTCCCAGGCGCAGCTGTCCGACTACGATCAGGCAAACAAAGATCTTGTTCAGATGCGGCGCGAAATGCAGAGCATTCAGCTTGCGGAAAAAGAAGATCCCCATGTTCGACAGGGACTCAACGAGTTGCTGATGGCAAGACCCGATGGCTGTCACTTGCTGGAGGTCGCCGTTGGTGATCTCTATGATGCAGATGGGAATGCGCTGCCATATGCGTATGTGACCTTTATGCCGGAGAATGATGGCGCGCTGCAAGCCTTCCGTGAAAACATAAACCGCAGCCCCATGCTTAGAGACTCCTCTATTGACAGCATATACCAGGACGCCGAGGGGCGCAGAGTTGTGAGACTCTCGATAAGGAGTGTGCAGCCGTGAATATGTGCGGACGATTGAATCCTCAAAGCTATATACGTGCTGGTCTGCTTTTATTGCTGCTCATCGGTGGATGTTGCATGACGGCAGCGCTTTTTCTCAGTCTTGGCAAACTCAGCACTCTTTATCAGCAAGCGGCCGAGATCCGTGCAACAATGACAGAGTGGCAGGAACAGGCTGGTTTTATCAACAATCAAACCTATCGCCCGGTTCTTCCGGAGCAAATAGAGGCAGTATCGTCGGATATTCTTTTTGCAGTCCAGGCGCATCAGCTGGAACTTATTTCTTATCAATCCCTGCATTCCAGCGGCGAGGAAGAAGCGCCGTTTCAAACATTCACGTTGTCGGTCAAAGGAGCGTATGCAAACAATATCACGTTTTTAGAGGACTTTCGTGCAAAGGATGCGCTCGTATCCATCATGTCTATCAAGATGTATCCAGTAGACGGATATGTGCAGACAGATTTACGCTGCCGTATTTATACAAAGTAGGAGGCTGCCTATGCTGATGATACAGAAAAAGGGGAAGATCCTGGGAGCATTGCTTGTGACCGCTCTCTATGGTGCTGTCATGGGATCCGCATATACCACAGATACGAAGATACGGGACAGTTTTATGCAGATTACACCTGCTGCAGATGTGAATCTGCCACAGGCAGTCCCCATATTCCATGAGACCATACGTGAGCTTAGCCCCTTCATTGCGTTCTCTGCTGCTGCGCATAAGGACGGGGCAAATACACACCCAGGAAGAGCGCTGCCGAGCATTCCCAACATCAACTTCCCAAGGCCGAATATTCCCGTCATTACAGCGCGCCCGGTAACACTTCCACAAGAAGCTATGCAGGGCGCTGCAGAAAATGCTTCCGCATCACACAGCGAAGCACGGGAACGCAAATATTCAGATCCAATCGCCTTCATCCAGAGCGGAAACGGAAGCACGCAGCCGTCTGACGCAATTACTTACTACGGCGGCGAAGGAAGCCGTTTTTCATCAGACAGCGAGAAATCGAAAGAGTAACGACGCTGCTGACAAATGACAGGAATTTCAGCAGCTTTTTTTAGATAAAATGAAATTTGGGTTGGAGGTGTTCTATGTGATATGGAAGCATCTGGCCGGGATATTTGTGCTGGATGTCCTGCTGATCTACTTTACGAAGCCGGAAAATCCCTTATATGTGCTTTTTCTTTCGTTTCTCTTATGGCACATCTCCTGTGCGGATTTATCCGGCATAGGGATGGATGTAAAGCTTCTCTTTCTGCTGTTTCTCGCCGGCGCGTTTATCTATGAAAAAGCGGTACTGATATATTTTCTCCTATGCGGTATGGGCGCAGCAGCGTTTTACGTGTTCTGCCGTTTCCACCGCGCAGAACAGAATCAGCATACGGAGACATATATCCCATACGATCTCGCCGGGCTTATCCTTGTACTCCTCTATTATTTGCTTGCTCTGCCCATGCCGCACTGGTTATATCAGTTGGCGTTTCTTCCTCTGGAAGAGCAAACTATGCGGATTTTTGGCGTTGAAATCGTCTCTGTCAGTATGGCAGCTCTTTTTCTTAGGAGTCACTTCAAAGGAGACAGACGCAAAGGGATCTTCTACGGCGTCTTGTTCGGTCTCTGCAACCCACTCGTTTCCCTTATTTCTATGCTGATCGGTCATCTCATCCGATACGGCATTGGCATAAAGTCTTTATCAACAAAGAATGTCAGGGAGGTATTTTCTTGAAGATTGATCAACTGTTTCATCGCGCGGAGCATTTTACGCCGCCGACGACTTCGCAAAGTCCGGCTGAGAAAGCCAGCCGCAAGTGGGACGCCCGCGAGGGAGAGATCATTGAGCAGAATTACAATCTGCGGCGGCTTTTATTGGGGCTTGTCATTGTCATCGTGGCGCTGGCCGGGGCTCTGTGCTACAAAGCAATCACCGAGAACACGCTTGTCTATGTAGTCGAAACGGACATCAAGACAGGGGAGGTTCGCAACGTCGGGACAGCAAATTCCATGGCCAACTATACGCCGAGCGATGAGGTGTATAGTTACTTTATCCGTCAGTTTGTCCAGGATATTCGCAGCGTTCCTTTGGATGAGGTCGTTTACAATAAGCAGCTGAGCACAGCTTATAGCTTCTTAACCAAAGATGGTGCGAATATCCTCACGTCGCGCATGGAAGCGGAGAATCGTGTGCAGAAGATGCATAATGCGACCGTTCAGGTCACGATCAACAGCGTTATTCCCATGGAGGGCGGTAAAAGCTATCAGGTGCGCTGGTCAGAGGTTGAATACCGGGCTGGTGCCAGCCGACGTGAAGTTACGCCGTATACAGGACTATTCACCGTTGAAATCATCAAGACGGACGACAAGGAGAAACTCGCCGTCAACCCTCTGGGTATCTACATCAAGGATCTGCGCTGGGAGCGGGATACTGAAACGAAGGCTACCCAGGAGCCGAATGCGCCACAGACTGCACAGGCAACTCAGACGACCAAGCCATAAAAGAAGAGGAGAATGAAGAATGAAACTGAACAAAGCTAATCTCAAACTGCTTGTTTGCTGCTCGCTCCTGTGCTCCAGCGTATGGGGTTCAGGGACGGTCAATGCGGCCACGCTTTCGGAATTCCGAGCAAAATATGCGCCCGTGGAGCAGGAGGCCGATCCTGAAATCAGCGGTGCAGCAGAAAGTGCGATGCGGCACAGCGAACAGCTTCAAAACGAATTGGACAGCTTGACCGGACAACTCGAGTCGCTGAAGGATCAGAAAAACAGCGGAAACGAAGACCTGATCCGCACGATTTCTGAGCGACTGGCAGATCTCGAGGCAGAGCTTAGAGCTCAGTCCGATCTGCAGATGGAGCTGATGCAGCTCCTGGAGAGCAGGTACAGAGCGTCATACAACGATTATGATGACAATTCTTCCAGGCGGGCACTCATCAATCCAGTGCCATACGGCGGGAATACTGTCTCCTACACGCAGGATGCTGCCAACGCACAGGGAAACAGCACGATGACCTTTTCGTATGCGCCCGATCAGCTCTACAAAATTTACTGCCGTACAGGATACCTCACGGATATTGAGCTGAAAAAGGGCGAGCAGATCTCCTTTGTGGGCGGGGGCGACACCAGTTCGTGGGCAGTCAATGCTACGACCGTGGCTGGTGTGCCGCACATCTACGTCAAACCGGTCGTGCAGTCCAGTACGACAAACCTGATCATCACCACGAATAAGAGGAGCTATCAGCTGATCCTCACTGTGAGTGATTGGTATAATCCCATGGTGCGGTGGAGCTACGGCCTCGAGGACGCCCAGACTGCGATCCTGCAAAACGCAAAGGATGAGCAGACCATTACGGCGGATATGAGTGTGACCGGCGTTGACAAACTGAATTTTTCCTACAAGGTCTCCGTGAAAGGAAATGACAGCTATAAGCCGGAGATGGTTTTCGACGATGGGGAGAAAACCATCATCCGTGTGAACAAAGGCGTGAAGCGTTTGCCCGCATTGTTCATCCGCGAGCCTGGGAAAAAGGATCTCAGCCTGGCGAACTTCAAGACAAAAGACAACTGCTATATCATCGACCGAATTATCGACCGCGCGGAACTGCGGTATGGAGAAAGTGATATTGTCAGGATTGAGCGCAAGAAATAACCCTTGAAAGGAGCTGACTTCATTGAAACTGAAAGAGATCATAGGCAATCTCTCGGAAGTCGCTGGGCGAAAATTGAAAATGAAGAAGGATGAAGAAGGGCTTGCCATTCCGGACGAAGAGTTGGATAAGGGGATGGATATTAAGACACCAGAGGGCAATAAGTCCATGCTCAAAGGAGAGCATGATACGATCTTTGGCCTCTCAAAGCCTGTTGTTACAGGGATTGTGGTGTTTTTCTTTCTCGTCTTTGGTTTGGCATTTTTCTACGCAGCGAGCGATGATGGCGAGCATACGGAGAAAAAGAGCGCCCGCGTCGAAGATATTGCGGACTCTGCACGCGTCCAGGGAGGAAGTACAAGCAGACTGTCCGATGATTACGGGGCGCTTGAACGAGCGAACGCATCAAGGAATCGCCAGCAGCAAGACCCGCATAAAAATGCGGATATTCCCCAGGAGCAATATCCGAACGGCGTGCCGCCTCAGTCAACGGAAGGAATTCAGGCAATTCCGCAGCAGCCAGGCTATTCGGGCTATGCCGATGTCCCACGGACATCGGTTGTTATGCCTCCTCCCGGCGGCGCATACAGCCAGAATTACGCGTTGCCGTCACAAGACCAGGCACGCATCGAGGAGGAGCGTGCTGCAGCAGATCGTTTCAAGGAGCAATTAAGATCTGCGATCGCCTTTGCTTTTGATGGAGGCGGGAAATCATCTGATACAGGCGTTGGTGGGGGAGACCCTGCGGCTGCAGGTGACGGAAGTGCAAGCGGAAGAGTCATCAATACTGCGCAGCGCAGTTCATCTCCCACTTACAGCGAGCCGTCAGAACGTACCGTAATGGCCGGTACGCTTATCCCGGCCATGCTCTTGACGGGGATCAATACGGATGCACCGGGACCGGTTATTGCACAGGTGATGGCAGATGTGTATGACGTAAACGGCCTCAATCTGATCATCCCGGCCGGCAGCCGTGTCCTTGGCACAATCGGAAAGGTGGAAGGCGGCAGCGGCAGCAGAAACGTATCGAGCCGCATTGGGCTTTCTTTCGACACCGTAGTTCTGCCAAACGGTGGATCATGGAACATTGGAAACGCTATGATGGCCGTTGACGGTGTTGGTTATTCGGGCGTTCAAGGGAAGCTCCATCGTCATACGGGGAGCAACTTCATGAAAGGCTTGTTCAACAGTGCTTTAACGGCGCTTTCTACGGTCGCGGTGGATCGCGTCACGCTGGATTCGTCTGCGTTCACGGCGCTCACGGAGATACAGGCACCGACTGCGACAGTTGCGCCGGGCTACACCTTTAATATCTATGTGACGCAAAACATTGCGTTTTGAGGAAGACGATGATGGACGAAAAAAAGGGGAAGAAGCTCTCGGAAACATATGAGGCCGTCACCGGCGGATTAAAGGCTGGGAATCCAGCAATGTGGCACAGAATCATCATGTGTATTCTGATCGGATTCGCGGGAATGGCACTGATCGGCGGCGTCGTGTTTGATTTCGTCCTGGATCGTCAAACGGAAGAACTGCGTCATATGCCGGTCATAGGCGTCGCCGAAAATGCTGTGCTGCCGAGTGACAAATATTTCATCTATCAGGTGTATTTCGATGATACGGAGCACATGCACTATCTGGTCAGTTCGACCTCCGGCGGCGTTGTAGTCTCCGTTGTGCCTCCAGAAGGCACGCAGGAGCCGGAAGATGTGATGAGCATGATTCATTACGATCCGGCTGCGTATCTGCTTGAAGTTGACCAGAGCGGTCGATGGTCATTTCTATCGACTTCGGTACGAGAGAATATCTTGAAGAAAATACAAGCACCTGTGGCTCCTTGACAGGAATCAGCCCCTTATCCATTGAGACAAGGGGCTATTTTTATGAGATTGGACGTATTTTACTTCCAAAAGCTGTCCGGAACCACAAACTCAATGGTTTCTTCTGTAGGAGTTCTCCTCGATGCGGTTTGATGGTATGCGCAGCGAGACATTGCGCTCAAGAACTCGTTGCGACCGATCTCCTCGATAGCACGTTTGGATGAGATTTTACGGCCGTTCTTGGTGAGCCGTACCACCTGTGTCGCTTCCTCGATTTGCGGCAAGTGCTGTTCTCCGTTGCCGATCCGGATGAGATAGGCTTTGTCTGCTTCTGTGAATTTCATTTCATTACCTCCATTTGATACCTGACCGTGAGGAATCTTACTGCTCTTGTGAGCCGTACTCCCCTGCATTGTCTTTTTTTGACAGCCATCGAATACCGCCGGAGACGAGAAAAGCAAGTGCGCAAAGCGGCCGGAGGCTTTACACTTGCTTTTGGAGTCGCAGGTGGTAGGCTGATGATGGCAAAAAAAGAAATTACGTCAGGTAGATAAAAGACAAGAAAAACCGCAGTTTTTTATGGATATAATGGCATACAAGGGAAGGTGATTGAGATGATAGATGAAGAGATTCATCGTACAGCACAAAAGAAGGCGTTTCTTTATACGGTGCTCATTTTCGCTGTTTTGATGCTGATAACGCAATGGTATGCGACACAGGCGGTAGCAGAGGAGTGTGACTATCATCCCTTGCTCGGAAGTTATATAGAGCTCGGCGGCAGTAAAATTTATCCTCCGTATGATTACCTGGTGTGGTCATATGATGAGCATATCAGTAAGGCAATTCCGGATATTCTCGATGCGTACTCGTCATTTGCCCAGCTGGTTTTGCTGCTCTCCATGGTCTGCATGTATTTCCTCAAAAAGGCGTTTTTGGTGCAGACATCACATGGCAGCGCTTCTTTTGCGTCGAGCAAGGACATCGAAAAATCGGATCTCGGCGCTTACGTCTCGAAAAACGGGGGCGTATACGAGTATAGGAAAACAAAGAAGAGATTCCTTGGATTGATCCCTTACACCAAAAAGGAGAAGATCATCAAGGATTCCGGCGTTGTTGTCGGTATCAATCCATATACCCATAAGCTCATGCTGCATGACGGCGTGGAGCATATGCTTCTCATGGCTCCGACCCGCAGCGGTAAGGGCGTCTGCACGATCATCCCCACGGGATTGATCTGGAAGCACAGTATCTTCTTTTTCGATCCGAAGGGCGAACTCTGGAGCCTGACCAGCGGCTATCGGAAGAACGTCCTGAAGCAGAAGGTACTCAAGTTTCAGCCGCTCTGCACGGATGGATCCGCAGCACGGTGGAACCCACTGGCCGAGGTCAATTATCGTACGAGCGAGGAGTTATCGGACGTTCAGTCTATCGTTTCGGTCATGGTGCGCCCGGATGGAGAATCAAAGGGCGGCGATGAGTTTTGGCCGAACTCGGCTGCAGCTCTCCTGAACGGCGTTATCCTGCACTTGCTTTATAAACATGATAGAGAGGAGCGGCCGCTCCCGTGTCCGACGGACATTATGTCATTTCTCTCCAGTCCGGATAAGTCAACGGAAGAGCTTTTTACGGATATGCGTGATTATCCGCATATCAGCCCGGATGAATTCCTGGAAGTGGAAGAGATCGGCGCCGACGGGAAGCCCATTCTTGATGAAAATGGGATTGTGAAACGCAAAAAGAATCCGCTCAAGGAAATCTACGGGGAATATATCAAGGATTTTCGCCCCTTTGCCCAGGCACTCGATACCAAGGTAAAATCCATTGATGAGATCCGCGTTGCGCTGCAGCAGAAGATCAAAAAAGGGGAGAAAATCCAGTGGGAGGCAGTAGATCAGACGGGGCTGCCAACCAATGCGCCATATCATCTGCTGTTGTCCCATCCGAAGGTGGCCGAATGCGCGGCCAACATTCTGAATGGTGCGCAGCAGACTACGGCCTCGATTATGCAGACCGCACAAACCTCTTTGGCGATCTATCAGGATCCGGTCGTGCAAAACAACACAAGCGTATCGGATTTTGCGATTCGCGACCTGCTCGATCCGCAGCAGGAAGTATCGCTGTATCTCTGCATGGAGGTCAAAGATATTGCGGCCGTCAAGCCGATTGCACGTCTCTTCATCCAGATGATCTGTTCGAAGCTCATACGGGACATGAAATTTGACACGGATCCCAATAAACCCGCGCCAAAGAAGCAGCGCCTTCTGCTCATGTTGGATGAGTTTCCGCAGTTAGGCAATATGAAGTGCATAGAGCTTGCGCTTGCCATCTGTGCGGGCTATGGAATCAAAGTCTGCATCGTCTGCCAGGATGTCAACCAGCTCAACAAGGAGTACACCAAAGACAACTCCATCGGCTCAAACTGTCATGTGCATATCTATTTTACCCCTAATATCGACTCCGGCGGTGCAACGGCCGAGGCAATTTCAAAGACGCTTGGCAAACGCACAATATCGACCATCTCGCACAGCGACGGGGGCGGCGGCTTTTTCAAGGGCTCAAACTCTACGTCGCAGACCGGCCGAGAACTCTTGACGCCGGATGAAGTCGCCCAGATGAGTTCAGAGAAAGAACTCGTCTTTGTGGCCGGGCATAAAGCCATCTTTGGAGACAAGCTGCGTTATTATGAGTATCCGTTCCTCATCAAACGGACACAGATAAAATGTCCGGCGGTGAGTGATACCGTGACACGCGTCACGAATTTCAAGGAGCTGTTCGATGTCCATGCAGCCGATCAGGCCGCGAAAGAGGATGATCGGAAGCGGGTTCTTGAGGATCAGGCGAACAAAGCCGGAATGTCGTATAAGGATTATGTCCAAAAACTCGAGGCGGAGAAGGCGCAATACGAAAAGGATGTGATTTTCCGCATTACAGGGGAACACCCCGAGGAGGAGCTGAATGAGCAAGAGATCTCCAGCGCAGGGATTGCAGCAGCAGGGCAAGAAGAACCTGTCGGCCAGCCCGAAAATATCGAAAGTGAAGCAGCCGCCGATCATCGGACACGGACAGAAAGTCCGCAAGAGGTAGACCCCGAAAATCGTCGGTATCAGGCAGCGGTTGAAGACACTCATCAATCGGCCATCCAGGAAGAGATGGAGAGCAAGGCAAAAAGGCGTATGAACATCCTGCAGGTGCATGAAGAAACGCCGTCTCCCGCAGATGCCGTATCAGATCTCATTGATCTGGATGCCTCCATTCTTGCCGTCAATGCGGACGCAGAGGAAGCTGCGGCCTCAGAAGGGGAGAACAGCGACATACAGCTTTCCAATTTCCTTTTTGGCGATCAGGAGGACTTTGACGAGGCTGCGCCGGAGGAGCTGGATATGGACGATGATCTTGATCTTTTCGATGCAGACACCGAAGAAGCGGGGGATACGACCAACGGCAGCAGCCCACTGTTAGGCTTGGATGCCTTTTTAGGGACAATGAACAAGGAGCGTAACGAAGAATGAACAGCAATAGTGAGCGGTATAACATCACAATGGATGCGCTCATTACCTCGATGAAAGCGATCATGCCGTTTATGCAGGATAAAAACGTCTTCGAGGTATATGTGAATCCGGACGGCAAGATCTGGACGGACAGTCTTGGCAAGGGGAGAGCTTATACGGGGAAAAATATTTCCCCGGAAGATACGCGCGGGATCATTCTCAATGTGGCTGCGCTGACAGGGCAGCTGGTCGTATCGGAGCGTCCTGCCCTTGATGCGGACATTCCGTCCAACTCGTTTTTCCCCAAATGCCGCTTTGAAGGGAATCTTCCCAATATCGTTTCTGCACCAACCCTCAATATTCGGAAGCACCCTGAGACCATATTTTCGCTGGAGAACTATGTTGAACAGGGGACGCTGACGGAAAAACAATATGATTTCCTGATCGACGCTATCCATCACAAGAAGAATATCATTGCGGCCGGGGGAACAAAATCCGGCAAGACAACATTTCTCAATGCCATCTTGGCCGAGATCTCCAAGCTGGATGATCGTGTCATCCTGATTGAGGATACCCCAGAGCTGCAATGCAGCGCCGTTGACTGCGTGCAGATGCGTGCAACACCAACATTTTCCATGGAGGATTGCCTCAAGCAGGTGCTGCGTATGACGCCGGATCGCATTGTGGTTGGAGAAGTTCGTTCTGGTGAAGCGTTGGCGCTCCTCGATGCCTGGTCTACGGGGCATGGGGGAGGCTGCTCAACGGTTCACAGCAATTCTGCCGTGGATACGCTTCTTCGCCTTGAGAACATGACGGCGCGTGTCTCTCGGAACCCGCAGCAGGCAACGATCGCCCAGGCGGTACACTATATCGTCTATCTCAAATACATTGGGAAGACGCGAAAAGTGCAGGAAATACTCGAACTTGAGCGCTGGGATCCGGCCTCGAAAAAGTACATTTATCATGAAGTAACTTGAGGAAAAAAGTCTGCGAATGAAAAAACATAGGAAATTCGGGCACTTTTTTTGAAGTAAGATAGAAGTGTTTGTAGGGAATATCGTCAAGGAGGTATGATTTATTATGGATTTCAAGAAAAAGATCAAGGCTGCCGGGAAGTTTGCGAAAGAGAATAAGCTCCTGATGCTCCAGCTCGGCATGATGGGCGCTGTCCTGATTACCAACGAAGTGTCCCTTGCTTCATCCGCAGATGAAACCTTTGCGGTCGTGACAAACCCGCTCGAAAAGCTCCAGAAAACGATCACCGGTCCCATTGCAACGGCGATCGGCACAGCAGGAGCCGGCCTTTTGGGGCTTTCGGTCACGATGAACTTCGAGAATCAGATCGCCAAGCGCGGCATCCAGGGCGTTGGCGGTGTCGGCCTTGCGCTCGGCGGCGCAACTGTGGTCTCGAAGCTCGGTTCTGCGTTCCTCTTTTGAAACGAGCTGATTTCTTATGGCAGATAAAGAGGAAGAGCTTCGCTCCTGGTATAATGTTGACTTCTTCAGAGGACTGATGGAGCCAGCTTTGCTCGCCGGAGTGCCTAAGCCCGTACTGATCTGGAATGCAATGTTCGCCGTGTTCCTGATTATGAACTTTGGGTTCTTTTACATCCTGATTTTCACGTTCCTTTTGCATTTTTTGGCGATCTATGTCTGCAAAGGCGACGTTCAATTTTTTGACTGTATTAAGTCATACATGAACAAGAAACGATATTATAACACCTGATGGGCTGCATTTGGCGGAAGCGGGCGATTCCCGTTTCCGTTTTTTGTTGACCTGTTCTTGAAAAAAGACAGGAATCCCGCGCATTTTTTTGCTTTATACTCAGATTAACAAGGGAGAAAGGAGAACGCCGCGTAAAATTCACATCTGCGCGGCAACGTAAAATATGGCATCACTGAATGAATTTGGATTGCAGTCTACTGCAATCGAAGAATGGATCCCGTGGGGTGGGATCGTTCGCCCGTCCGTTATGAAACAAAAAAATGGCTCTATGTTCAGCATCATCACCTACACCCCATATACAACAGATCTTTCGACAACACTCCCGCCTTGGGCGTTTCGGCGCGGCTGGGTCATTTGGAATGAGCATCAGCACGTCGCAGACGTCCCAGCGCAGGATTATCTGATCATCGGCTGGAATCCGTTCTATGCGGCCGGAAAGACCTCCGTCGAAAATGCGCTGCACCCAGGCGTCTCAATCCATGAAACCGTAGATTACTTTGAAAAAGAGGTTCAGGCCTTTTTAGAGGAGTTCCAGAAGATAACAGCGGCAAGGGTTTTGGAATATCAGGAGATCATGGATGTTCTCTCATTTTCGCTCTCCATGGGAGAAGATCGTCAAGAGCTTCCCGATTGCCCGCTCTACATGGACGCGCTGCTCTCGCAGGACATAGACTTTGAGTTTGGCGGCAACGACATTTTCATCAACGGCAAGCGGGTATGTGCCGTCTCCATGCTGATTCCGTATGAGCTGGATGAGATTTACAGCCGATTGGAGCATATGACCTATCGTCATACGCGCAGACTCCTTCTGTTCAATGAAAAAGAGGCCAAGAGAGATTTTCTGCGGTATACGGGGCGATGGTTTCCAACACGATCGGTTCTGCGGCGTATGGCCACAGAAGACATCATCAGTGTGTATAACGGCTATTATACGGATACCTTTCTCTTTCACCTGGATCAAGCAAATGACGAGCCGTTCCGTGCTTTTTTCACGGATATGCTGGATCGGGAATGCGTTCCCTATATCGTTGAGGAATTCAATCTGAAAAAGGTGTTTTGGGGAAGCCTCCCTGGGCTTTATCTCGCAAACGCAGATCCTACGGTCATTGGCTTTCAAGACCTTTCCGAGTTCCTTCATGCACATATCGAAGTCAAGAAAGAGACGGAGGACATCTTGGAGAAAGCGCAGAACAGTTTGGTTGAAGTAAGTGTCGACGTGAACGAGTATATTGAAGATCGCGGCCATGAAGGAGGAGAGGTGTAAATGTATCGTTTGGATCGTTTCTTGGTAAAAAGTGAGCCTCTGAAATATACGTTGCCGTGGGCACGCATTATTCCAGGATCACCGACCATTGTGCTGAATAAAGACGGCTCCATGCAGACGACATTCAGCTATCGGGGACCGGATTTGGATTCGGCCATCAAGGAGCAGCTTTCCGTCATTACGCAAAAGCTGAATTCTGCTTTCACGTCCATGGATACGGGCTGGGTTATGTTTTTTGAGTCTCAGCGCGTTCCTTCGACGGATTATCCGACAGATTCCTATTTCCCCGATCCGATTACCAAGATCATGGACGATGAACGCAAAGAGTTTTTCAGCGGCGGGGATTCTCATTTTGAGTCGGATTATTACGCCACGCTCTACTGGATGCCTCCGAATGACCATGAGGGGCGACTGCGCTCCTTTGTTGTAGAGGGAAAGAAGCAGAAGGGGCTGACGGAAGATGACTATCTCGTTGCCTTTCGCACGGTCGTGAATGATGTATATAATATGTTTTTCGCATGTCAAATTCCCTGTGAAATTCTATCTGCAGACGAGATGGTCACATATCTCTACTCTACAATATCCATGAAACGGCGCAAACTAAAGCTTCCGAAACATCCGATGCTGCTGGATCAGTTCCTTTGCGATTCTTCGCTTTCCGGCGGATTGGAACCCCGTCTGGGCAGTAAACATATGCGCGTTATCACGATCATCGGGTATATGGATAACACCATCTTTGGGATATTCGATCACCTGAATCTGCAAAATTTCTCGTATCGGTGGGTCTCGCGCTACTATTGTCTTGGGAAACTGGATGCCTTGAATGAAGTCGGCAAGAAAAAGAAGGAATGGAAAGCCAAATTCAAGGGTCTGACAGACATGATGCGTGAATTCGCAAGTGGCCAGGAGGATAACAGTAACCTCAACCAGACGGCCGTTACAAAATATCAGCAAGCAAAGGCTGCAGAGACGTTGATCGAGTCGGATATTACCTCTTACGGCTATTACACGTCCAGCATTGTAGTTTTAGGCGATTCGCCGGATGAAGCAGATACGCGCGCAAAAGCCGTTGTTCAGACAATCAACAACATCGGCTTTAAGGCGAAAGTCGAAGATCTCAACAGTGTAGATGCTTGGATGGGCTCTCTTCCCGGCAATGTTGGCCGCAATGTGCGACGCCATTTGGTATCTTGCGCCAATCTCATTCATATGATGCCGCTTTCTACCATATGGGCAGGAGCCTCCCGCAATAAGCACCTGCAGGGACCGCCGCTTATTTATACACAGACCTCTGGGAATACGCCGTTTCGGCTCACGCTGCATGTCGGTGATGTTGGGCATACGCTCGTAGTCGGTCCCACTGGAGCGGGAAAATCAGTCTTCTTGAATATGGTAGAGTCCTCGTTCCGCAAATATAAAGATGCCCGTGTCTTTGTGTTTGATAAGGGGGCATCGAGCTATGTCCTCACACGGGGCGTCGGAGGAACTTTTTTCGATCTCGGAAATGAGGAAACGGGGGCACTTTCCTTCCAGCCGTTGGCAAAGATTGATGATGATAAAGAGCGTCAGTGGGCGCTTGAATGGATTTGTGACTATGTGCGGCAGGAGAATCTTGAAATCACGCCGGAGCGCAAGCAGCTGATCTGGGATGCGCTGGAAGCCATCGCCACTTCATACGTTGGTGAGAACAAGCGTCTGCGTCGCATGACAAACCTCGTGAATGCGATCCAGTCCGAAGAACTGAAAAAAGCCCTGGCGCCGCTCTGCTCCGGCGGTCCCTATGGACGTATTTTCGATTCGGATGTAGACAGCCTCCAGCTCGGCTCCTGGCAGACGTTCGAAATGGAGAAACTCATGAGCACGCCGCAGATTGTGGGAACAACGCTCATGTATATTTTCCATCGGATCGAGCAAAGCCTGAAAGGGGAGCCGACCATCATTGTTTTGGATGAGTGCTGGGTCTTCTTTGACAACGAACAGTTTGCAGCGAAGATCCGCGAATGGCTCAAGGTTCTCCGTAAGGCAAATGCCTCCGTTATCTTTGCGACACAATCCATCACCGATATTGTCAACAGCCCCATTTTCCACACTGTTCTCGAATCTTGTCCCAGCCGCGTATTTCTGCCCAACAATGATGCTCTGGAAGAAAAAACGGCCGAGAATTATGCCTTGTTTGGGCTGAACCGTCGGCAGATTGAAATTCTCGCATCAGCAACGAAGAAGATGGACTACTACTATGTGTCGCCTTATGGCTCGCGCCTCTTCCAGCTGGCCTTGGATGCTTGTCCCGTTTCGCTGGCCTACGTTGCCGTCAATACCAAAGGCGTCAATGATGCGAAGGAGATCGTTCGCGAACACGGCGTTGAAGAGTTCAACCGTCGCTGGCTGATCCGCTGCAACATCATTGAGGATAAATCCTCCGATCCGGCGGAAGAAGTTGCTGCTCCGTAAGTTTCGAGGAAAGGCGTGATATTATGACGTTGCTCGTTGAACTTTTGACCAGCGCAACAGTTGTTTTGTTGATTGTTACGCTGCAGCTTTTCTGCCGTGTGAAGAGCATGGAGAAGCGTTTTCTCGAAATGGAAGAGAAAAACAAAGAAGTGCTGGAGCACGTCATTTCTTCCGTGCATGATGTTAAGGCCTCCACAGAGACGATGATACAAGAAACGCGCGTTGTTTTGAAGGAGTCCTTGGAGTTAGGGGCGCATAGAGAATGATATTACTGTCGCATATCTTGACCTCTTCACCAAAGGGGCAATTTTACTGGAAAGGAGTATTATATGTCGTTCTCCATCGAGTTTTTTGCCAGCATGCCAGCGCTTTTGCTGATTGTTGCATTGTGGTTCGTTTATCATCACATCAACCGCATAGAAGAATGTATTCGTTTGGCACAGGGAAAAGATGCAAAGATAGTAGAACGCCTCTATCGAAATACGATGGCATCTATTCCGAGAATAAAGCCTCGTTCGAGCGCTGCTGATGAAACTACACGGCGCGCACATGCCGTTATGCTACAAGCTGCCACAGAAATACGAGAGAGAGCAACGAATGAAAAATATTACAGTTGCATATCTTGATGTGCTCGGACAAACAATGGTTGAGCGCAAAAAGGAGAATACTGCCGAATTTCCCAATCAACAGGCAGAGAACTACGAGAACGATCTGACGGCCGCAATCCGGCTTTTGGAAAGCGGATATGATGTCGATGCCGTGAGATCTGTGATCTGCGAAAAATCGCCCATGACCAAACTGCTTCCGGATGTACGCGCAATGGCGCTTTATACCGGAAAAGTCATGGAGAACATCAATGAAGCGTGGGCGGAGCGTGCATCGCGTACATATCTCGAAGCGGCGGAAAGTTATCGGCGGCGCGCAGCGGCAGAATCAGAAGCTGCGGGACTTCAGCGGGATTATCGTATTGGCATGGCCATGATCTTGAAAGACGGCTTTCCGATCGCTGTTGTGAATCAGGTAATTCGGCAGTCTGCCAACGAGCGGAAGGCCGATGAATCCTATTTTCAGACGCTTTTTTCTGCGCTGTCCGATGGACACAATCGCTATGCTGCAATCATGGCGTATGCCGGCGGTGTCATGAGCAGCGAAGCAGATGTTTACCGAAAATTCGCCAGGGAGTATATGGAGAGGACAAATACAACTGTGCTCACCATTGACGATGAGCAGAAGATCATCGAGGCGATCTATCGGGACTATATGCGCCGTCTTCAGGACGAGCGGACTGCTTATCAGAAAGATCCAGCGCGTATGATGTTTTTACTCAAGGAGCAGGTGCAGCCGATTCTCCGAAAGTCCATTGCTCAGGCGTCTCCCCTTTATATCGAACCCGGGCGCAGCAGAGAGACCTACCTTGACGAAACTTTCCTCTGTGCGTGTGAGAGCCTTGGGCTGCATCAGCGAGACGATGATGCGTATACCAATATCAAAGGACAGTCTCGTTCTCCAGACGGCCGCACGGCGGCCAGAATGCTGCGGAGCCGTGTTCGTACAGATATTGTGAAACGGTATCTGATCGCTCTGGCGATTGCTGCTGCACTTCCGGATTCCACCGAATACGCAGCGTTGATCTTGGCACAGGCGCAGGAGGCACTTTCAAGAGAAGATGCAATCGCGATGTTTGATGTGAATGATCTAGGTTCCTGCGCAGCTGCATATATGGATGCAATGCACCGTCAGTACATAGAGAAAGACTTTGTGAATCCGGACATGGACATTGCGGCCATGAAAGAGCTTGTGCTGGGCGGCCAGTATACGCCGGATCAGATCAGGGAGGCAATGATGAATCATTCGCCCAATCAAATATTCGGCGGCGCGGATTATTTCGCATATATCCAGAAGCTTGCAGACCAGGAGCTTGTAAGAGAAAATGAAAAACTGAGCCGCTATGTTGTGATACCTCGTACCGAGATGCGAGAAGACTTCGAAGCAGAGTACCAATACCAACGACGTAAGATGGAAGGGCGCATCCGGCTCCCGTATAACATCACGATGGACACTAAGATTGTAAAGGCGCTCCTGAATGACGGCGTAGAATCAAGAAACCTATCGCCAATGCTCTCCCGGTATAAGCCACAGAATTGGGATCGGGATCATCCGAATACCCCTTATGGCTCCTACGTCGTTCAGAAGGCCGAAAAGGAAGAACGGGAGAAGAGGGCAGCACAAGAGCAGAGCATTGTGCGGCAACGGACAACAAATAAAACGAGTGATACCTCTGCTTGAATCGGGGGTGCAGGGGGCAACGCCCCATGAGGAGGCGGGCGGGGAGGCGGTAGCAGTATGCGCTGTCCGGAACGTGTGACGGATGACGCATTCTGCGAAAGCCATAAATCTTGGGAACAGTGAATGAGCAGAAGGTTATGTTTTTCTTGAGAGCGGAGCAGCGCGGGAATGAGCGTGCAGCGAATGAAGCAACGCGGAGCGAAAAGAAAATGATAACCCTGAGAAATTACTGTTCCTTTCTTTTTATTTATTTGTGTAACTAAATATAGTTGCACTTACGAAAGCAGAATGCTATAATGACCTTGAGAAATGTTTCTCACTGTGAAATCATAGGATTTTGCAGCCGTGTTTTTGGGCTACTATGAGAGCGGTATAACGCTCTCATAGGAGGCAATAGCATGGAAGAGAAAGAACAGCTGCAGCTCGAAATAAGAGACCATCTCACTAAGGTCAGCAATAGTACCCAAGAATATAGGGCTTTTCTTGATACCATCGCCAAATTCCATAAGTATTCCATCATGGAGCAGATCAATCTGCATTACCGTGCCTCAGCTGAGGCAAGCGCCGTTGCTCCGGATCATGTTTGGCGAAACTCTTTCCGAACAACATTGCGTGATGGTGCTGCCGCGATCCCGCTCCTGGTATCGGAGCCCGATGATCAGTACACCGTTCGATATGTCTATGACATTCGGGATACGATTGCTTTTCAAAACGGGGATGCAGCGGTACAAGGGATTCCATGGCAGTTTACCCCTGCACACGAAGCACTTGTGCTGCGCACGCTTGGGAGCGACGGATCGCTGGATGAGGCAATCCGAGCGAAGGCCGCAGAGCTTGCCGCGGCGCAGAACTCGGAGCATGCTGATTTTTTAACGGCGAGCGTAGAATATGTTGTGCGGTCGCGGCTGGGGCTTTCCAATCAAAACACCTTTCCGGCGGAGCTTTCTATTCCGCAAGATGTCCATATTGCGGTGGTTCTGGGAGAGGTCAATCAGGTTTCGCGTACGATTCTGGATTCGCTCGGCAATGCAATTACTGCGGCGAACAGAGCAAATGCTGCAAAGCAGAAGGAGGCAGATTCAAATGACCGAAGAAGTGATCCTGAAATCTCTCTATGGGATTTGGGGCGACATGAGGCGGGATTATTTGCACAGAACCCAGCCGGAGGAGTGGAAGCGGATGCTGGACGCAGGGACGCTGGATCAGTATCTGAGAGACTACGAGGACATGATGTTCGAACAGTCGGAGGCGCTGACAGCAGCGATCTGCAAGCGGGACGGCGTGACGGAAGACCTCAAGAAGCGCGACGTGATGCAGTGGATTCAGAGCTACAACAGCGTTCTCGCCGAGGTGCGGGAACGCCTGGCGGCGGAGATCATGCCGGAGCCCCAGGAAGCGTTCGTGTAGACGAATTTTCGATCCGCATTCCTGATGTTTTGCAGGAGGAATCTGCAAACAAATTCTTCGAAGACGTTCAAACTGCACGAAATGAAGGTCATATTACGGGCGTACAATCCCGTGAAATGTACCTTTCTTTCGTGCGTGCACTCATGTCTGCAGAGACGCTTTCGTCGGAGGCGCAGAACGCTCTGATCGGGCGAGCCTACTATGAGCTGGCTGCGACGTATGCCACTCCCGCAGCAGCACAGGAGCTTCATCCAGCGGAAAAATCAGAGGCTGCCGTGAATGCCCTAGAGGAATCTGCTCCAGGGACTGATTCGGTTGAGGCAGAAAAACCTGCTTTATCCATGAATTCCTCAATCAAGGAGTGGTATTTGGAAAAATATTCCGATGATTCGAGCGGGAATTATCTGAAGGATATTACGTTCCAGGAGCTTTCGGATGCGCTTCCCATGGGCAGCGCCCTCTATGAGTATGCCGGCATTGATTCCAGCGATATGCGGGAAAATTTATTCGTGCAGCTTACAGAGCTGTCCGGGCGCTCCTACGATGATATTTTGAGTTCATGGATAAATACTGCGGCTCCTGAGCCTGTATTGGACCGTGCGGAGACGTTGACAGACGAGCATGAGGATACAGCGGCAGAAGCGGATGCAGAACCTGCAGCGGCTCCTGTTGAAGCGGACGAGGCGGCCACAGATTCCGAAACCGTGCGGCCGGTTTACGAAGCTGAGATAATCGACCCGCAGACGATTGATCTACCGGCAGCGGAAGATCATGCCGAGACGGACGCGCCTCCCATCATTGACGCAGAATTTGCGGAGGTAGATCTTTCTACACTGGATCTTTCTGCCGATATGTCCACGACAGCAGGGAAGCGCGCTGTATTTCAGCGAAATCTCGCAGCCGTGCAGATTGCCAATCATCTGGATCGCACGGGAAACCTCCCCAATGAAGGGGAGCTGGAAGTTCTGCGTGCCTATTCAGGATTCGGCGGCCTCTCTGAGGCGTTTGACGCACGCAATACAGCTTGGCACAGCGAACACCAACAGGCGAAAGAAATCATGACGGAGCCTGAGTATATGTCCGCGCGTGCCTCCACATTGGATGCGTTTTATACGCCGCCGGAGATTGTCCAGGCAATTTACAGCGGCCTTGAACAAGCTGGATTTCAGCAGGGAACCATACTTGATCCATCGACCGGAACAGGCCGCTTCCTACACCATATGCCGAGCAGCATGAAAGAGCAGAGCCGCAGGGTCGGCGTCGAGCTCGATATGCTCACGGCAAAGGTTGCACAATATGCAGCCGATGGCGCAACTATACTGAATAAGGGGTTCGAGCGCATACGTTTCCCGCAGAACTCCTTTGATCTAGCGATTTCCAATGTTCCGTTCGGAAACTATATCATCACGGATTCCAACTATGACAGGAATTATTTTGTTCACGACTATTTCTTGAAGAAGATGATGGATCAAGTCCGGCCGGGCGGTCTTGTCGTTGCGATCACAAGTCACGGCACAATGGACAAGAAGGATGATTCGCTCCGGAGAGAGCTTGCTCAAAAGGGCGAACTGATTCGTGCCGTCCGGCTGCCGAACCAGCTGTTTGAAGCTGCGGGCACGAATGTCCTTTCCGATCTCCTGATTTTCCGGAAACGGGAAAAGGAGCTTGCACCGGATGCTGAACTGCCCGCATGGGTGAATGCTGATTGGCAGGAAGTAGTTCACTTTGACGGCAGCAAGCGCATCGAAGATGGCTATCATCTGAATCGCTACTTCATAGAGCATCCGTCCGACATACTCGGAACGCTCTCCATGCGTAATATGGCATTTGGGATAGAGCCTTACGTTGAAGGACACAGCGGCAAAGCCCTGGCAGATGAGCTGAGTGCGGTTCTTGCGTCCATTCCGGCCAATTCATATCAGCCGCTCCCGGATGCGCTTCCCATTCCGCAGGAAGTCGAGGCGCCGTCACATAATCAGCCTTTTGGTCTCTACGAGCAGAATGGAACCCTCGTATATTACACGCCGCAGGGGACAATCGAGACGGTGGCCTTCGACAAAAAGACGGAACAAAAGATCCTTTTGGCCATACAGATTCGCGACCAGATCTGGGCAATGTATGATGCCGAGCTGCGTGATTGCAGCGACACAGAACTGACACAATATCAAGCGACGCTGAATGAGCTCTATGACGAATATATGAAAAAATACGGGCGTATTTATGAGGATAACAAGCTTCGGCAAAACTTTTCCAAGGACGCATCCTATCCATTGCTGCTCTCTCTGGAAATTGTTGAGAACGGAGAATTTGTCGGGAAATCCGATATATTCTCCAAGCGCACCATCCATGCTTATACCCCGCCGGATCATGCAGATACGCCGGGTGAGGCATTGATGATCTCCATGCAGGAAAAAGGGCGTGTTGATATTCCTTACATGGCCAAACTCACAGGATTGTCTGCCGAAGAGGTCGTTGAGGATCTGGAGTACACCAGCATCTTTGAAGACATGGAAACAAATTCGTACCTTCCGGCAGACGAATATCTGTCCGGTGATGTTCGTGCACGCATGGAGAACTTGGAGCGACAGATTCAAAAATGGCAGCAAGAAATGCAGGGGATTGCAGAAGAGCAGGTATTTCCTGTTCCGAAACTGTTTCAGCGGCAGAGGTCATGCAGCAATATATCCACTGAAAAACTGACCGTATGGAACGGCATTAGATTACTTTCGAATGAACAGAAGAAAGATCTGTTTTTGGAAGAAAACAGAGGGGCATTTTATTATGCCATGGATCATTCTTCTGATGAGTTACAAATAAGGTATTTCGACTTTCTGGAGAAGTCTGCGCCCGAAATGACTGCTGCCCTGCACGATCCGCTGTTTTATCTGGAGTGTTTGCGCAACAATGTCATGTTCAATTTTGAGATCAACGAAGCACACCGCATCTTCTCGGATACTATCACGGCATTGGGGATTGACGCGTGGCAGGTCACAAATGGAACAGTTGACACCAAGACGATGGGCTTTCTCTTCAAGACGTTTTCGGATTATGAGAGCGGGGCGCATCCAGAGGTGCTGGAGCCGGAAAGATTGGCGTCTGCCCTGCAGGAGCACTTGCAGACGTATGACGAGAAAATTGATGCGGTGAAAAACGGAGGCGGCAATCCGCTCGTTTCCTATCTGCACAGTGAGATTCATCGCGCGAATAAAAATCTTGCAGCTTTGGAGAAGGTGAAACCGAAGGATCTGACTGCCGATGAGATCAAAATCAACCTGGGAGCAACATGGATCCCGACGGAGGATATTGAACAATTTATCAAGGACGTGCTGGAATATCGCGGAACAAATAGACTCGTCCAGTATGCAGCCTCCACAGGAGAGTGGAAGGTAGAGAGCAAGATGGATACTCATCGGTCGAATAAGGTCAAGATGTATTCGACCTTTGGGACGAAAGATGCAAACGCCTTGGCCATTCTCGAGGCTGCGCTTAATCATCGGCAGATCCGCATACGGAACGACAAAGGCGTGGTGATTGAGGATGCGTCTCTTCTTGTTGCGCAGAAGATGGACAATCTGCGAGATGAGTTCTTGAAATGGGTGTACCGGGATGAAGAGCGCAAAAATCGTCTGGTGAGTTACTACAACAGACATTTCAACAATATTGTGCCGCGTGAGTTTGATGGATCCCGCCTCAGCTTTCCGGGGATGAATCCGGAAATTCAGCTGAAGAAGCATCAAAAGGACGCTGTTGCACATACGCTATATGGTGGCAATACCCTTCTTGCTCATGTTGTCGGCGCCGGCAAGACCTTTGAAATGCAGGCGTCGGCGATGGAATCAAAGCGGATCGGACTCTGCAAAAAGTCGCTCATGATTATGCCGGGGCATCTGACGGAACAGTTCGGGGCAGAGTTTCTGCGGCTTTATCCGAACGCGAAGATCCTCGTTGCAACGCCCAAGGATTTCCAGAAGGACAAGCGGGCAGAGTTCTGTGCAAAGATCACGGGACAGGACTGGGATGCCGTTATCATGAGCTATGAACAGTTCGGGAAGATCCCGCTGTCGCTCGAACGGCAGGAGCAATTCCTAAAGCGCGAGATACAGGAGCTGACAGACTCTCTCGAGGCTATGAGAATAGCGAAGGAGGGCAGAGGATTCTCCGTCAAACAGATGGAGAAGCAGATCAAGAAGCTGACAAAGCAGTACGAGGCGATTATGGAGGCGTATCAAAGCCGTCAAGACGCGACCATTACGTTTGAGCAGCTTGGTATCGACCGCCTGTACGTTGATGAAGCGCATTTTTACAAGAATTTGTCCTTTACGACGAAAATTCAGGGGCTCAACTCTGCGGGCGCAGAAAAATCCACGGATCTGCTGGCAAAGATTCAATATTTGAATGAGGTCACAAATGAGCGCGGCGTTGTCTTCGCGACGGGGACACCGCTCTCAAACTCCATGGCAGAACTTTACACAATGCAGCGTTATCTTCGCCCCAGCCGTCTGGAGAAGCAGGGACTTTACCACTTCGATGCGTGGGCGAGCGCGTTCGGTCAGGAAACGACAACGATGGAAATCGACCCGGCCGGAAAAGGGTTCCGCGCCAAGACGCGATTTGCAAGATTCAACAACATCCCGGAACTCATGAGCATGTTCAAGGAGTTTGCGGATGTGAAAACCGCAGACAGCTTGAAACTGCCTGTCCCAGAGTATGAAATTGAGATCGTAAAGGCAGAGGCGTCGCAGCTGCAGAAGGATATTGTTGATCGGCTGGCCGAGCGCGCCAAACTCATTCGGCAGCGCAAACCGATTCAGCTGCGTGCGGATGCAGATAAGTCCACCGGTAAAGGCATGGATAATATGCTTGTTGTCGTGAAGGAGGGACAATCTGCCGCGCTGGATCCCCGCATCATTGATCCAAGCTACCCGGATAATCCGGACGGTAAGGTCAACCTTTGCGTCAATAACGTGTATAAGATTTATGAAGAGACCTCGGACAAGCAGTCTACTCAGGTAATCTTCTGCGACCAATCCACGCCGAACCCGAAAGCATCGTTCACGGTATATGCCGATATTCGGGAAAAACTCGTGGAGAAAGGCGTACCGAAAGAGCAGATTGCCTTTATTCATGACTATGACACACCGGAAAAGAAAGAGGCACTGTTCACGCGCGTCCGGAAAGGGGAGGTTCGCGTCCTCTTAGGGTCTTCGGATAAGCTGGGCGTCGGAACAAACATCCAGGATAAGCTCATTGCCTCGCATGACCTGGACTGCCCATGGAAGCCCAGCCAGATCGAGCAGCGCTTCGGCCGTATCGTCAGGCGTGGGAACGAGAATGAGAAGGTCAAGGTCTTCCGTTATGTGACGGATGCGACCTTCGATTCCTACATGTGGCAAACGAACGAGACGAAGCAGCGCTTCATCTCGCAGGTCATGACGAATCGGACGCCCGTACGCGAAGCGGAGGATGTGGACGAATTTACGATGACCTATGCGCAGCTGAAAGCGGCCTGTACGGGGAATCCGCTTTATAAGGAGCAGTTCGAGCTTCGGAATGCGCTGCAAAAGCTTGGTGCGGAGCGCGCACAATATATGGAGGATCAGTCCAAGCTTAACCATCGCCTGAATGTCGGGCTTCCGTCGTTTATCAAGAGTGCTGAGTGCTATCTGAAAAATGTGCAAAAAGATATTGAAACGATTGAGCAGCACCAAGATGACAAGACCTTCGTCCTCCAAGGCGTTGCGTACAATACGCCGAAGGAGATCGGGGAAGTGTTGGCCGATTGCGCGCGTGCAATCTATGACGGAAAACTCAAGGAGACACCGCGCGGGACGTATTGCGGCATGAAAATTTCTGTCGTGCAGAACGAAAATCATCACATCGAGGTCGTATTCTCAGGTATGACTACAAATACCTTCCGCATCGGCGCCACAACGCCGGAGGAAAACGCAGCACGCCTGGAAAATGCACCGCGTACCGTCTTTGGCCGGCTCCCCCTGGCAGAAGCCGAGGTGGAGCGGCTGCGGCAGGAAGTCAAAGACTGTGAAGAGGGACTCGGGAAGCCCTTCCCGAAGGAAGCCGAGTTCCAGGAGAAGACATTGCGGTACAACGAGGTGAATCTGCTGATTGAGGAACAGAACAAACAAGAAGATCAGCTCGTGACCAAAGACCTCGAAGAAAAGCAAACCGAAGCAGCGTCTCGATGAGAGGAGGGATAATCATGCTGTCATGGGTTCTTTGCGTTGTATTTGGCATAGGGATCGGGCTTTTTATTGCGGCTCTCGCCAAAAAAGACAAGGGAAAAGACTATACCATGATCTTCACAGAGGAGGATCCGCGCCTAGAAAGACGGCTGGATCGGTTTTATGATGGTGTCAAAAACCGTTTTTCCCGCAAATAATGTGGTATAATGTCCTGAGAAGATGATGCTATGAGGTATACGGTATGGATAAACACAGGGAGATTCTTTCTGCATGGCAGAATCTGGACATCAAAAACGCTGCCGAACTCGAGGCAGCGCTCAATGGCTATATCATTCAATTTGCCTATCACTCTGGGAAGATTGAAAATCCGAATATCACCTACAATGATACGCGTGAAATCTTTGACCGCGATGGGGTCACGAATTTCACGGGAGATGTTCGGACAATCTTTGAGATACGCAACGCCAAAGACGCCAGCAATCTTCTTTTTGAGGCATTTGACCGCAAAGATCCGCTGACGCCTGAGTTTATCCTGCAGCTCCATTATGAGCTGACAAAGAATACCTATGATGCGCGGCGGTGGCAGGTCGGTGAACGGCCGGGGACATTCAAAAAACATGATTATGTCACTGGACGCTATGAGGTCGGCAGCGCCCCCGAGGACGTGCAGACGGAGCTTGAGGATTTACTCGAGGAGATCCGTCAGGATGTTATTCGTACGAACGAGCATATCTTTACGGCCGCTGCATACTTCCATGCGAAGTTTGAGAACATTCATCCCTTCTCTGATGGCAACG
>NZ_CP017042.1:2270000-2374300 GCF_001717585.1 Selenomonas sp. oral taxon 920 | reverse complement strand
GGTTGCGGAACTCATCGACGCACTTGCGGATGCGATCACGAATGTTGTCTGTGTTGCGAATCCCGAGCGTATCGTGCTCGGCGGCGGCATCATGGCGCAGGAGGAGGTGCTGCGTCCCCCGCTCGAGGAGGCTCTCAAGCACCGCCTTCCGCCTATCGTCTATGAGGCGACCACCATTTCCTTTGCCGTTACGCAGAACGATGCGGGCATGCTCGGCGCACTCTACCACTTCCTGCAGGAGCATGGTGGGGATATTTAAAGATTGAACGGAACGCCGCCCGATGGACGGCGTTTTTATTTTGAGATATAATGAGAGACAGAAGGTGATATGAATGAAGATACTCAGCCGGCTCGACAATCCGCCGTTTCGCGTCTCCAAGGGCGACCGCAAGATCATCGACTGCATCCGTATGCATCTCACGGATATCCCGCGCATGACCATCCGCGAGATTGCGCAGGCGAGCGGAACAGCGGAGGCAACCTGCACGCGCTTCGTCCGCAAGATGGGATTTGCAGGGCTCGCCGACTTCAAGGCCGCACTCGCCGAAGAGGGCGCGGAGCTCGGGCGCTACCTCGACCGCGGGAACATCAAGAACAGCGAGACGGCGCGTGAGACGGCACGCAAACTCCTCTCCGCGAACATGATCGCCCTCGAAAAGACGCAGGACATCATCCGCAATGAGGTGATCGACGCGTGTGCCGAACTCCTCATCCGCGCAAAGCGCATCGCCTTCATCGGGCTCGGCTACTCCGGCATCATCGCACTGGACTCCTATTTCAAATTCATACGTATCGGTATGAACTGCATCGCCCCGCGCGACAACCATACCATGCGCATGATTGCCGCCATTCTGGACCCGGGCGATGTCATCTTTGCCATCTCGCACTCGGGCGAGACGGCGGAGATCTTGGAGACCGTTGCCATCGCGCGGGCGCGTGGGATCACAATCATTTCGCTCACGGAGAAGCACGCTTCGAGCCTGCACGCCGCCTCCGATGTGAGCCTCACCTACATCGCCGAGGAGACGCCTCTCGAGACCGGCTCCATCGCCTCCAAGACGGCGCAGTTCTTCCTCGTCGACCTCGTCTATACCGAGGTGCTGAAGATCCTCCCGCCGAGCGCGATGGAAAAGAAAATCCGCACGACCGAGGCCGTGCGGAATACAAAGCGATAGTATTATACTGCTGCACATCATCGTGCAGTATTTTCATTTTTGATCGGCGGAAAGACAAGTGCCCCATGATCAAGCCCATAGCGGATGGAAATCCCAGCATCGGCAGCATAATCCACGGCGACCGAGGCGATGTGTTCACGTGTTGTGATGTAGGTGTCTGATGCACGAAGTGCCGCGACAGAGAAGGGCATCTGTGCGCTGCATCGGTGGGAAAGGATGAGCGGGGTACGTTCCCCAGCCTCCGTGATACGAGAGGCAATCGCATTTGCATAGGCATCCACGTCCTCGACATGAGGCATGGCTATGACGAGTGCCGCCTTATCCTGTTCCGTATACGCAGCGAGGAAGCTGTCGATCACACGCGGCCAGACACAATAGGGAATTGGAATTTCGAAATCCGGAATAAAATAGGAGATATGATAACCATGTGCGCGCAGTTCATGGACTGCCGCAGCCGTTTCATCGTACTCCTCTTTCTGTATGCCCGGGTCGAACCGATCGAGGAAGCCTGTCATATCATCGTTGAACTGCGGGATGAACGTTTCAATATTCTCCTTCGGCCAGTTCCACCATTTGATGCGCTGCAGGCGTGTGATCGTCTCCTCATCGAATCGGTACTTGATGATGCGTGCGGGATTGCCGACCACGACGGCATACGGCGGTACATCCTTTGCCACCACTGCCCCCGCGCCAATGACTGCCCCATTGCCGATGTGTATGCTGCCGAGCAGCTGTGCAGTGGCACCGATCCAGACATCGCTGCCGATGATCATCTGATGGCGGATGAGCGGGTCTGCAGCGGGGTTTATGGTAGAGGCGTCTGTTGTATGATAGCCTGAGGGCAATATCTTGTGCGGTGGATAGGTTGTAATGCATCGGTATAGGTGATCCATGCCGATATCAATCGAAATTTTATAAGCTAAAGAGGAATATCTCCCAATCAGCAGGCTGCACCGATTGCTTCCAACGGTCAGATCTGCTTCGACGATGTAGGACATGGGACAGATGGATGTCAGTGTTATATTTTTGTTATCCAAGGGATAGAGGCGCTGATTTTCAGGCGACGGATCTTTGATGGATATGAGCATGGAAATCCTCTTTCATTCGATGTGGAATGTGTTGTTGTACAGCCTGGCATAAATAATTCGAGACGTTTCGCTCGATTTCCTCCTTCTTAAGGAAGCACTGATAAATTCAGCAATTTTATCATTCCGTATGAAAAAACTCCGTTTCTCATTCGAGAAGCGGAGTTTTTTTGGCAATCAACGTATTTTCTTACTCGCTTGGTGTATCGACGATGCGGTTCATGGTTGCCATCGAGGCGACGCGGTCGCTTTCGCCGAGGGTCATGAGCTTGACGCCCTGCGTGTTGCGGCTGATGAGGGAAATCTCGTCAACCGTGGTACGGATGACGATGCCCTCTGTCGTGATCAGCATGAGCTCCTGATTCTCCCGCACGACGCGGATGCCGACGACGGGACCGGTCTTTTCCGTTACCTTCATGTTGATGAGCCCCTTGCCGCCGCGCGTTTGCGTGCGGTACTCCTCAGCGGTGGTGCGCTTGCCGTAGCCGCCCTCGGTGACGGTGAGCACCTCAGAGCCCTGCTTCAGGATGTCCATCGCGACGACCTCATCGCCGTCGCTGAGGTTGATGCCGCGCACGCCGCGCGTGACGCGTCCCATGGAGCGTACGCCGTCCTCGGGGAAGGCGATTGCCTTGCCGTGGCGCGTGCCGAGCATAATGCGGTTCTCACCGTCGGTGAACTTCACGCCGATGAGCTCGTCGTCCTCGTCGAGGTTGACCGCCCGCAGACCGCTCTTGCGGATGTTTGCAAACTCGGCGAGCGGGGTTTTCTTCACCACGCCGCGCTTTGTGCCGAGGAAGAGGAAGCGGTCAGCGCGGAACTCCTTGATCTGGATGACGGCGGTGATGCGCTCGTCGCTCTCGACGGCGAGGAGGTTGACGATGGCGGTGCCCTTCGCCTGCCGCCCGCTCTCCGGGATCTCGTACGCCTTCAGCACAAACGCACGCCCGCGGTTGGTAAAGAAGAGGATGTCATGATGCGTTGTCGTGATAAGGAGGTCGCTGACGATGTCGGTCTCCTTCGTCCCCATCCCCTTCACGCCGACGCCCCCGCGCCGCTGACGGCGATAGGTGTCCAGAGGAATGCGCTTGATGTAGTTGTTGAGCGTGAGCGTGACGACGACATCCTCCTCGGCGATGAGATCCTTGATGTCCATCTCGCTCGCGTCAAATGTGATCTCCGTGCGGCGTTCGTCGCCGTACTTGTCGCGCACCTCGATGAGTTCGTTCTTGATGATGGCGAGTACCTTCATGCGGTCGGCGAGGATGCCCTTCAGCTCCTCGATCATCCGCAGTACCTCTTGGTACTCCTCCTCGATCTTCTCGCGCTCAAGGCCCGTGAGACGCTGCAGTCTGAGGTCGAGGATCGCCTGTGCCTGCTTCTCCGTAAGCTTGAAACCATCCATGAGTGCCGTGCGTGCAATGTCTGCCGTACGGCTCTCGCGAATCGTTGTAATGACAGCGTCCAGATGATCGAGGGCAATGGTCAGTCCTTCGAGGATATGGGCGCGT
This sequence comes from Selenomonas sp. oral taxon 920, assembly GCF_001717585.1. NCBI lineage: Bacteria > Bacillati > Bacillota > Negativicutes > Selenomonadales > Selenomonadaceae > Selenomonas > Selenomonas sp. oral taxon 920. Next base: position 2,370,529 of record NZ_CP017042.1, on the reverse strand, counting down.
GCCTCTGCCTTTGCGAGCTCGTACTGCGTGCGCCGCGTGATGACTGTTTCCTGATGGCTGATGTAGTGCCCGAGCATCTGCTTGATGTTCATGATGACGGGCTGCCCGTCGACGAGGGCGAGCATGATGATGCCGAAGCTGTCCTGCAGCTGCGTGTGCTTATAAAGTTGGTTCAGTATGACATTGGGGGCACTGTCACGGCGCAGCTCAATGACGATGCGCATACCGCTGCGGTCGGACTCGTCGCGCAGATCCGTCACACCGTCGATCTGCTTGTCGCGGACGAGCTCGGCGATCTTCTCGATGAGACGTGCCTTGTTGACCTGGTACGGGAGCTCGGTGATGATGATGCGCGGCTTCCCGTTGCTCATGGTTTCAATGTGGGCGCGTGCACGCATCTTCACAACGCCGCGTCCCGTCGTATATGCCTTGCGGATCTCCTCGGTGCCGAGGATGAGCCCTGCCGTCGGGAAGTCGGGGCCCTTGATAACGCCCATGAGCTCCTCGATGGTCGTCTCAGGATTGTCAATGAGCATCAGCGTGCCATTGATAACCTCAACCATGTTGTGCGGCGGAATGTTCGTCGCCATGCCGACGGCGATGCCCGCCGTGCCGTTGACGAGCAGCTGCGGGAACTTCGCAGGGAGAACGGTTGGCTCTTTCTCCGAGCCGTCGTAGTTGTCGGTGAAGTCGACGGTTTCCTTGTCGATGTCGCGCAGCATCAGCTCCGCGATCTTCGACATGCGTACCTCGGTGTAGCGCATTGCCGCCGCCGAGTCGCCGTCGACTGAGCCGAAGTTGCCGTGTCCGTCCGCGAGCATATAGCGCATGGAGAAGTCCTGCGCCATGCGGACGATCGCGTCGTAGACGGAGGTGTCGCCGTGCGGGTGATATTTACCGAGCACTTCACCGACGATGCGCGCCGACTTTTTGTACGGCTTGGAGCTCGTCATGCCCGAGCCCTGCATCGCGTAGAGGATGCGGCGGTGTACGGGCTTCAGTCCGTCGCGCACGTCGGGGAGGGCGCGTGCGACGATGACGCTCATCGCGTAGTCGATGTAGGAGTTCTTCATCTCGTGTTCGAGGTTGACCGGGACGATGCGCCCCTGTCCAAAATCCAAATCCAAAATGTCACCTCTTCGTGTTCGTTCCATAAAAATTCACACTGATTATAGCATTTTCGCGGGGAAAAGTCTATGTTTTGCGGGGGCGGGTTCTGTGAGGAGCATGCATAGCGCACGAAAAGGGATTTTGTGTCTCATCGTCGAATAAAGCGGATGGAGGTGAGCACATGAAAAACATAGCGGCGCGGCGGCAGGAGATGTTGATGCGGGCGAATGCACTGTACGAGGCGAAGGAGTACGCACGCGCGGCAGAGGCGGCGGCGGAACTGCTCGCGGCTCTGCCCGAGGATGTGGAGATGCGCTATATCCGTGCGGCGGCACTGACGGGGCTGGAGAAATACGATGAGGCGCGTGCGGATCTTGCGCAGATTCGTGCGGTGCGCGCCGACCATGCGGGCGCAGCGCGGCAGGAGGTCTACATCGACCGTGCGGAGGGGAAGTTCTGCACCGAGATCACGCATTTGCGCACCTTGATTGCCGCGCTCGAACGGAGGATTGCCGCAGGGGATAACATCGCCTATCATACGGTCTTTCTCGCGAGTGCCTACAGCCTCCTCGGCGAAGCTCTGACGATCACGGGTGAGAGCGCGGCGGCGATCGATGCGTTCCTCGCATCCAGCCGTCATGAGACACGCCCCACGCAGAGGGCGGAGGAGTACAGCAACGCGCTCTTTGCCGCGAACTATCTGCCCGAGGGCCTGCGCTCCTCGTACACAGATCTCGCACGCGGCTACGGTGCGCTCTATGCGGATGTCACGCCGCTCGCGTCTCGTGCGGACGCTGTGCGCGGGCACGACCGCATCCGCATCGGCTACATCTCGCCTGACCTGCGCACGCACCCCGTCGGGACGCTGATCCGCCCGCTCCTCACACTCCATGACCGCACGCGTTTTACCGTCTGCTGCTATGCAAACTGCATGGAGGACGCGCTCTCGCACGCACTGCGTGCGGCGGCGGATGCGTGGCGCAACATACAGGGAATGCCCGCGGAGGAGGTGGCGGCACGCATACGTGCGGATGAGATCGATATCCTCATCGATCTCGCGGGGCACACGCAGAACAACTGCCTTCCCGTGCTCGCGCATCGACCTGCGCCCGTGCAGGTGACGGGCATCGGCTATTTCAATACGACGGGGCTTCCCGCCATCGACTATATGCTCTCGGATGTGCACGTCGATCCCATAGGGACGGCAGATCCCTCCTTCACCGAGGAGATGATCCGTCTGCCGCACAGCCATTTCTGCTATGTGCTGCCCGAGAGGCTTCCCCCCGTCGCCCTGCCGCCGATGGAGCACAGCGGTTCTGTGACGTTCGGCTCGTTCAACAATTTCAGCAAGGTGACAGATGAGGTGCTGCGGCTCTGGAGTGCCGTGCTCGATGCCGTGCCGCGCTCCCGTCTTCTCCTAAAGAGCAAGCTCTTTAGGAGTGCGGAGGGCAGAGAGCTCGCGGCGAAGCGTTTCGCGCGCTGCGGGATTTCCACAGAACGCGTGGAGATGCGTGCGTTCAGCCGCGGCCATCTCGCAGAATACGGGGATATGGACATCGCGCTCGACACATTCCCCTACACGGGCGGCATCACCACCTGCGAGGCTCTGGCGATGGGCGTGCCCGTCATCACCCTGCGCGGGGCGAGCCACGGCGCGCGGTTCGGGGAAAGCCTCCTGACAAATGCAAACCTCGCGGAGCTGATTGCCGATACCCCTGCGGACTATGTGAAGATCGCGGTGACACTTGCATCCTCACCCGAGACCCTCGCCTCCCTGCGGACAAATCTGCGCACGATCCTCGCGCACGCTCCGCTGACCGACGCACGCACGTATGTCCGTGACGTGGAGGCGGCGTATGCAGAGATCTGGGAGCGGTTCGTGCACGCTGCGGGCAGAATGTGAGATGTGCCGATATGAAGCGGTGGGTCTGTCTTGTCAGAGATCATACGCAATAAAATAAGGGCTTTTCTGCGGAACATCCTCGCAGAGAAGCCCTTATTATTTATGTTGTCAGCGATTCCTTAGAAGCTGAACCGCACGCCCACATCCGCGCGCCAGTTGTTCTTGAGCGACGCACCGAAATCCTTCGTGAGGGTTCCGTAGACGTAGGCATTGTTGCTGATCTTGCAGCTGCCGCCGAACTCGAGGTCGAGCCATGTATCCTTCAGATTGACCTCGGTTGTGCTCGTCGGTTCGCTGGGTGCGCTGTAGGTGTTCCTTACCTTGCCGCTGAATTCGTGCGCGAGCGCAAGCTTCAGAAAGATGTTGCTCTTCTCTGTCTGCTGACCGATGCCGATGCCGATGCGTCCGATGGTCGAGCGAATGCCGTCCTGACGGACGTGCAGAACCTTGCCGGGGATATCACTCGCGGCATCGTAGTCCCTGCCTGCGAGATAGCCCGTTGTCAGCTCAACGCTCGGGTCGATGTAGAACCCGTTCGGCTGTGTGATCCGCCTGCCGTACTCCATGCTGAGCGATACGCCGTTCGTGCGGTAGTCCGCCGCGACACGGTGTCCCATGTCATTGAACACCTTGTATTCGTTCTGGATGCTGCTGAACTTGCCGATGACATCGAAATAGTCGCCGCGCTTGCCCTGATGGAGCGCGTAGACGGCAAGTCCGCCGAGGTGTCCCGTACCGCTGCCGCCCTCGTAGGAGACGTTGGATTTTCCGTACTCTCCGGCGACGCCGAATGTCCAGTCACGGACGCTCTGATCGCAGCCGACCTGTATGATGTTGTACCGCTGGCTCACGTTCATGCGCTGCTCGTCCATGCTCATCTTGCCGCCGAGGTACCGCGCCCAGATGCCGCGCTCTGCGCTGCTCAGACGCAGCTCGCCCATGCGGCGCTGCAGGTCGTTGTTGTTGCTGCGCCAGAAAATGGCAGAACCTGTCGCTGCGCTCTTGGCACCGCGCATGATCTGCGTCTCCCGATCGCCGTAGATGATGTCGGATGCCTGTACCGAACGCTTGGATGCGCCCGTAAACGCCCCCTGTCCGTCAGCCTTGTAGCTGATCTCACCGAAGCGAAGGGAAGCAGATGCCGCGGTCAGACCCTCGGCGATCTCGACGTGTCCCGCGAGGTTCCGCTCGCCGTCGGCATAGCCCTGATAGCGCAGCTTGCCCGCGAGTTCGTTCAGCGTCTCGTTGACCTTTGCCTTCTCTGCGGGGTCCTCTGAGGAGGTATTCAGCCCCGTATTGTCCGTGCGCAGGGTGATGAACGAGCCCGGTGCGGCGTGTTTGACGATGAAGTCGCCGCCCGCGATGCTGCCGTCTGCCTTGCGTCCGTAGATGACGCGCTCATAGCCGCGGTAGCTGTTCACGGTGATCGGGTTCTCCTCCCGCTGGAAGATATTGCCCTGCTGCCGCAGCGTCGCACCGCCGAAGAGATTGCGTACCTTGCTGCCCTTGTAGAGGTAGGACTCCGCATCGGCACGCGGCTGCACAGCCTTTTCCCGGTGTGCGCCGAGCCACTGGTTGTTCCACTGTGCACCTTCCGAGAGGTAGAGATCGACGCCGGAGTCGTACTTGTTCGCGCCGTTCTCCTCGTACTCGTTCAGAATGCCGCCCGTGAGCACGGAGTCCGCCGTAGACAGCGCGAGCGAGATAAAGGAGCCGTGGTTGTCCGGATTCGGATCCATGCCGTAGTTCTTGTGGAGGACGCCGAGGTTGCCGGTGATGTCCACCCGCCGCATGCCGCGCTCCTGCCCCGATTTGCCCGTGTTCATAAAGACGGAGCCCTCCTCGGCGAGGAGCGCATAGGTATCCGAGGTCGTGAGCGCGTGCGTCTTGATCGTGCCGCCGCCGACGGTGATGTAGCCGTCCTTGTTCGCCTGGAGGCCGACACCGACGACATCCATATCGAGGTCGCCGTGGAGGGTGAACCTCGTGTTCTCGTTGTTTCCGTCGCCGGTTGTACCGCCATAGCCCGCATAGACGCCGCTCATGTAGTAGTGGGCGACATCCGTGCCGGGCGCTGCGCCGCGCGTTGCGGGATCGGCATTGGCGAGGCGGAGCTTCAGATTGCCGCCGATCGTCAGCTGTCCGCCGTCGAGGAGGTAGAGCCCCGTCACATTCTTGTGTGCGCTGCCGCCGCCGGAGCCGGAGACATCGACGGTGACATTGTCATTCCAGAAAACCTTTTTGTTGTCGATCACCCGATAGCCGATGCTGCCGCCTGTCGAATGCTTTTCGATCTTGCGCTCGGTGGTCGGCAGCGGCAGGGTGTCCGTGCTCGTGTATGCGCCTCTGCCGTCGGAGGTATAGCTGATCTCGCCGACCTTGAGCGCGGCTGCCGGCGCGGTCAGCCCCTCGGCGATCTCCACCTGTCCCGTGAGGTTGCGCTCGCCGCTCTGGTACGCGATATAGTGCAGTTTCTGCGCGAGGCTGCTGAGCGTGTCGTTGACCTTCAGACGGTCGGCCGCATCCGCCGAGCCCGTGTTGAGCCCGGTGCCGTCCGTGCGCAGGATGATGTGGGACCCCGGTGCGGCATGATTCACGATGAAGTCGCCGCCGAAAAGGTTGCCGTCCGCCTTGCGCCCGTAGATGACGCGCTGCCAGCCGCTGTAGCTGTCGACGGTGATCGGATTCTCCTCCTGCTGGAAGATTGTGCCGGCTGTGCTCTGCGTGGTACCACCGAAGAGTTTGCGAATCTTGCTGCCCGTGTAGAGGTAGGATTCCTTCGGTCCCTGATCTGCGGGGCGGTCCGACACGGCGGCGCGTTTTGCGCCGATCCATTTGTTCTGCCACTGCGCCCCGTTCGAGAGATAGAGATCGACGCCGGAGTCATGCGGGTTCCTGCCGGTTTCTGCGAACTCATTGAGCACGCCGCCCGTCAGTCTGGATTTGCCCGTTGTGAGGGCGAGCGAGACAAGTGATGGATGCTCGCCGGGGTTCTTCCGATACCCTGCCTGATCGAAGTTCGCATTGAGCGTTCCGAGGTTGCCGTAGACATCAGTGTCGTTCGTCCCCGGCGTCGTGCCGTCCGCGCCGGTATTCATGAAAACCGTGCCTTCTTCAGCGAGCAGCGCATAGGTGTCCGAGGTCTCCAGTGCGTGCGTGCGGATCTTGCCGCCGCGCACGGTGATATGGGAGTCCTTGCCCGCCTGCATGCCGGTGCCGATGACGTTCATATCCACGCTGCCGTTGACGGTGACGCGCGTATGATCGTGATCCTCATAGCCGCCGTGACCGTCCGGAATCCTGCCGCCGAGCCCCGCATAGATCCCGCTCATGTGATAGTGTGCGGTCGCCGCCGTAGGCTTTTCCCCCTGCGTTGCGGGCGCCGTATTCTTCACGCGCACCTTGAGGTCGCCGTTGACCGTCAGCTGTCCGCCCTCATCGAGGAAAAGACCGGTGACATTTCGATTCTTGCGCCCTTTTGCCACGCTGGTGCCGGAGACGTTGACAAGCGTATTGCCCTCCCATGTCTCCTGCGCATCCTCCCCGATGACTGCACCGACCGCATCCCCATCCGTGTGCTTTTCGACCGTCTTGACCGCCGTGAACGGCAGATCGGTCGGCTCCGTGCTGTAGCGGCCTTTGCCCGTCCCCTCCTCGAAGGCAATGTAGCCCTTCTTCGCAGCGGAGGGCGCCGTCAGAGACTCGGCGATCTCGAGGGTGCCCGCGAGGTTGTCGCCGCCGTGAATGTAGTCCTTATAATAGAGTTTGGCTGCGAGGTCGCTGAATGCCTGCGTCACCTTTGCCTGATCGGCGGGCGCGGTCGAAGCGGTGTTCAGCCCCGTGCTGTCCGTGCGTAGGATGACATGGGCATCGGGTTCCGCGTGGTTGATGATGAAATCCCCGCCAAAGAGGCTGCCGTCCGCCGCGTGTCCATAGATGATGCGCTGCCAGCCGCTGAAGCGGTCCACGGTGATCGGCGCGGCTTCCTTCTGGAAGATATTGCCCGCCGTGGATTCGGAGATGCCGCCGAAGAGACTGCGGATCTTGCTGCCCGTATAGAGGTAGGTGTCCGGTGCGCCCTTGCTCGCGGGGCGGCCTGCGGCCGCAATGCGGTGCGCGCCCTGCCACTCGTTTTGCCATGAGGCGCCGTTCGCCAGATAGAGATCAACGCCCGAGTCTGCTGTCTCCGCCGTGTTTTTCCCGTTCTCAGCGAACTCGTTCAGAATGGCGCCCGTGAGTGCAGAGTCTGCCGTCGTCAGCGCGAGGGAGATGATGGAGGCGCGTTCCCCCGGATTCTTGTCCGTGCCGTAGTTCTTGTTGAGCACGCCGAGGTTGCCGAGGATGTTCACTTTGTTCGTTCCCGGGGATTTGCCGTCCGCACCCGTATTCATAAAGACGGAGCCCTCCTCGGCGAGGAGCGCATAGGTATCCGACGTGGTGAGCGCGTGCGTCTTGATCGTGCCGCCGTCGACGGTGATCCTGCCGTTTCTGGCCGCCTGCAGACCAACGCCGACGACATCCATATCGAGGCTGCCGTTCAGCGTAAAGCGCGTGTCGTCATGCGCGCCGTCGCCGCGCCCGGCGTAGATGCCGCTCATGCAGGAGTGGGCAAGATCAGCGCCGCCGCCGGCGCCCTCCGTCGCAGGTGCATCGTTGGCAACGTTCACCTTCAGCTTGCCGCGCACGGTGAGAGAGCTGCCGTCCGTGAGGGAGAGTCCCGTCACGTCGTTGTTCTTAACGGCGCCTGCGACCCCCTTGCCCGAGACATCAACGAGGACATTCCCCGTCCAGACCGCATCATCGCGTTCTCCGAATGCCTGTCCGACTGCCGCACCCGATGTATGGCTCCTAATTTCTTTGTCCCAGCCGGCAGCGTCTGCGGGCGAGGGCTTCGTCCCCGTGCCGGAATAGACGTAGGAGCCCTGTCCGTCCGTCTTGTAGGTGATATTTCCGACCTTGAGGGCAGCAGAGGGCGCCGTCAGTCCCTCGGCGATCTCCACCTGCCCCGTGAGATTCCGCTCTCCGTTGGCGTAGCCCAGATAGCGGAGTTTATTCGCAAGGGCGTTGAGGGTATAGTTGACCTTACCCTGCTCCGCTGCATCCGCGGAGGCGGGGTTCAGCCATGTCTTGTCCGTTGTGAGCGTGATAAAAGAGCCGGGCGCCGCATTCTTCACGATGAAGTCGCCGCCGAAGATGCCGCCGTCCGCGCTGCGTCCGTAGAAGACGCGCTGATATCCGCTGTAATGATCGACGGTGATCGGCTTGTCCTCACGCTGGAAGATATTGCCGCGCGCCGCCTCCGATGTGCCGCCGATGAGGCTCCTAATCTTGCTGCCCTTATAGAGATAGCTGTCCTTGTCCGCTCTTTCCTCCTTGGCCGCAGAACGCTGCGTCCAGAGCCAGCGATTCTCCCACGAAGCACCGTTCGAGAGATAGAGATCGACGCCGGAGTTCTTTGGATTCGTGCCGTTTTCCGCAAACTCGTTCAGTACGCCGCCGACGAGCTTCGAGTTCGCTGTGGTCAGCCCGAGCGAGATGAGCGATATATTCGGATCGGAGCTTGGTGCCGGATTCGTGCCGTAGTTCTTGTTCAGCACGCCGAGGTTGCCGTAGACATCCACATCTGCCGTCCCCGGTGCATTGCCGTCCGTACCGGTGTTCATGAACACCTTGCCCCCATCCTCGGCGAGCATGGCGTACGTCTCGGAGGTCTTCACAATGCGCGTGCGGATCGTGCCGCCCTTCAGCGTGATCTGGGCGTCCTTGTTGGCCTGGAGCGCCACGCCGACGACATCCATATTTGCCAGACCGTTCAGGGTGAACTTGGTCGTGCGGTATGTTCCGCCGCCGAATCCCGCATAGACGCCGCTCATATTGTAGTGGGCGGCATCCGGTCCGGAGGCGGACGTCTTTCCTTGAACGGCGGGCACCTCGTTCCGCAGGACGAGGCTGAAGTCGCCGTTGACCGTCATCTGCGCGCCGGTTTTCAGCGATATGCCGGTGACCTCATTCTTCCATCCGCCGCCGCTGCCAAGGACATTGACATTGAGATTCTCGTTGTAGAGTTTGTCCTCATTGTCCTTCAGTGCGACACCGGTCGCCGCTCTGCCCGGCTTGTTGACCGTGATGTCCGCTGCAGATACTGTCCCTGTGCTGCTGAGGAGGTACAGGGAAAGAGCCGTTAGGATTGCTGCCCTTTTCTTCCCCCTGTACCTCCACATACTGATGCGATTGCCTGCCATAGATTATGATCCCCCTTATAGAATTGAAATACCTGCTTATTTGTCGTGATTACAAGCAAATAAGCACATTAAATCGAAGTATATCATCTAAAATGAGATTAAGAAAATATATTTTATTTATAAAATGAACCACAAACCCCGTTATTCATTTATAGCTGTATCTATGCACACAAAAACAGGACTGCACTGCAGTCCTGTCGGTATGTTCTGTGCGGCTCAGCCTGCCGCGTGCCCCAGAAGCTCGCGCGTATGGGCAGCGACGTCCTCGGGGGTGATGTCGGTACGGCGAGCGACGCCGGTGTCGAGCGCAGCCTTTGCGACGGCGGCGGCGACGGTCGGTGCGACGCGCGGGTCGAGGGGGCTCGCGATGATGTTGGTCTCGTTGAGCTCGCTCTCGGAGATGAGGGAGGCGATCGCGTTTGCCGCGGCGATCTTCATCTCGTCGTTGATCTCCTTGGCACGCACGTCAAGTGCGCCGCGGAAGATGCCGGGGAAGGCGAGGAGGTTGTTGACCTGGTTCGGGAAGTCGGAGCGGCCGGTGCAGACGATGCGCGCGCCCGCCGCCTTTGCTTCGTCGGGCAGGATTTCGGGGACGGGGTTCGCCATCGCCATGATGACGGGCTCCGGGCTCATGCTCTTGATCATCTCGGGGGTGAGGCTGCCGGGCGCGGAGACGCCGATGAAGATGTCCTTGCCCTTGATGACCTGTGCGAGGCTGCCCTTTTCCTTCTGGCGGTTGGAGACCTTTGCAAGGCTGTCCTTGTATGGGTTCATGTTCTCATTGCGGCCCTCGTAGACGGCACCGGTGGTGTCGCAGAGGACGACGGTCTGGATGCCGTAGGCAAAGAGGAGGCGTGCGATCGCCTGTCCCGCCGCACCCGCGCCGTTGATGACGATCTTCGCCGCGCGCAGGTCGCGGTCGAGGTATTTATACGCGTTGAGGAGAGCGGAGACAACGACGATGGCGGTGCCGTGCTGGTCGTCGTGGAAAACGGGGATGTCGAGGGTCTTCTTCAGCTCGTTTTCGATGTCAAAACACTGGGGTGCCTTGATGTCCTCAAGGTTGATGCCGCCGTAGGTGGGGGCGATGAGCTGGCAGACCTTCACGACGTCCTCGACTTTCTGGCTGTTTACGCAGACGGGGACGGAGTCAACGCCGGCAAAGCCCTTGAAGAGGATGGATTTGCCCTCCATGACGGGGAGACCTGCGCCCGCGCCGATGTTGCCGAGGCCGAGGACGGCGGTGCCGTTGGTGACGACGGCGACCATGTTGCCCTTGGTCGTGTAGTCGTAGATCTTGTCCGGGTTCTCCTTGATGGCGAGGCACGGCGCCGCGACGCCCGGGGTGTAGGCGCGGCTGAGGTCATCGCGCGTATCGAGGGGGACGGTCGGGGTGACGGCGAGTTTGCCGTGATAACGCTGATGAAGTTCGAGTGCCTCTGCGTCAAATTTGCTTGCCATGATGCATCTTCCTTTCTGGAATGCGCGCCGTGTGTGGTGCACAAGTACATTGCTCTGTGTATGAGTAAGATGAAGGGATTACTCTTCTTTGCCGGAAGCCGCGCCGCCGCGCGTGGGCACATCGCTGCCCTCGCTGCGCGTTGTGCGCTGCGCAGGCTGATCGACGGGGCCGTCTGTGCTCTGGCGGGTGCTGGCGTGACGGCCCGCGTCGGAGGACTGGGTGGTCTCGCTGCTGCGCCCGGGGCGCGTGGTGTGCTCCTCGCTGTTCTCACGATTCCCTGTGCGGGTGTGGTTGGAGGAGGTGCTGCGTTCGTCTTTGTCCTCCTTGTCGGATTTTTTCCGACGGCTGCCCAGTGCCTCATCGGCGCTGACGGCACGGCCGACGGAGGTATCTCCCTCAGGGATCTCGGTCGCTCCTGCGGGGATGGAGTCCTCGTACTCCTGTACGGCGCGCTCCATGCGGGTGCGGTCGCTGCTTGAGAGGGTGACGCCGAGCGCGCTCGCCATGCCGCGCCGCAGCTGTGCCATGTCGGGGATCCAGTAGCTCACTTCGTCGATGTAGAGCGGGCGGCCGGGCACCATCTCTGTGCGCAGGCCCTTCGCCTGCGACTCCTTGAGCGTACCGATGAACTCGAGCATCTGGCGGACGCTGAGGTCGGTCTTGACACTGTCGATGACGCTGCTGATGATCGCGGGCAGCCGCGGCAGGATCGCGGGCGTGGTGACGGCATCGACGCAGGCGCGCATGAATTTCTGCTGGCGTTTGACACGCCCGATGTCGCCCTCCTCGTCGCGGTAGCGGACATAGGTGACGGCAGTCTTGCCGTCCATGTGCTGCAGTCCCGGGCGCAGGTCAATGATGAGCCCGCCGTCATCATCCCACGGATCCTCGTAGTACATGCGCTTTTCTACGTCGATGTCGATGCCGCCGATGGCATCGACGATCTTTTGAAAGGCATGGGTATTGATGATGACGTAGTGGTCGATGCGGACACCGAGGAAGTCCTCGACGGTGCGCTGCGTCAGCTTTTCCCCGCCGTAGGCGTAGGCGGCATTGATCTTGTCATAGCCGTTTCGCGGGATGGCAACGCGCGTGTCGCGCGGGATGGACAGGAGCGAGGTCTCGTTGCGCACAGGGTCGATGGTTGCGACCATGAGCGTATCGCTGCGCCCCACGTCGCCCTCGCGCTCGTCAACGCCCATAATCATGATCGTGGCCTTGTCCGTTGCGACGAGCAGCTCCTCCTTGTGGTCGGTCTTCGCGCGGTCGAGCAGGCTGCTCTGGGCGAAGAATGCGCCCGCGGCGGCTGCGAGGACGAAGATGAGGACGGTGCCGAGCAGGACGTAGGGCCAGACTCTTTTCTTCTTTGTTGGTCGTTTGGGTGGTAATGCTCTCAAAGCGGGATCGATCCTTTCCTCCCTTATTATAGATAGATTCCCTTTCGATGGATGATGTTCTTGCGTTCCTGCAAAAGCACTGTTACAATGAACGCATCCATTCAGTACCACATAATATATAGCAAACGCGTGGAATATGCAAGGTGTTATTCCATAAAGTGCAGGAGGGGCGCGGCTTCATGGGTGTTGAAATCGAACGAAAATTCAAGGTAAAGGATCGTTTCTGTCCGACGGGTGTCGGGATCGAGATGGCGCAGGGGTATCTCTCGCGCGATCCGAGGCGAACCGTACGAATTCGGATCGCAGGTATACAGGGATTCCTGACGATCAAGGGGGAGAATCAGGGCGCCGTGCGTCTGGAGTACGAGTATGAGATCCCGCACGAGGAGGCGCGTGAACTGCTCGCGCTCTGTGAGGCGCCGCTCGTGGAAAAGACGCGCTATGTGGAGACCGTCGCCGGAAAGCGCTGGGAGGTGGATGTGTTCCACGGGGCGAACGAGGGGCTTCGGATCGCGGAGATCGAGCTTGCGGCGGAGGCGGAGGAATTTGCCCTGCCGGACTGGGCCGGCGCGGAGGTCACGGGGGTGGAGCGCTACTATAACGCTTCCCTGATTGCGCATCCCTTCTGCCGTTGGCGTGCGGATGAGCGCACGGGATGAGCAGGTGCCCTGTGGACAAAGGGGCGGGATAAAACGGAGAAATATCCCTGTGTTTTCCCATTGAACTGTGGATAAGTTTGCTTCTTTGCTATACAAAATGTAGAAATATGCAGGGAGCTCTACGCAAAATATGGGGTTATCCACTATTTTTTCCACATTATCCACAGAAAATGAAAAAGCGTTCGGAAAAATTATACACACTGTGCAAAAGTATGTGGATAAAGGTGGTTTCGGGCTTTTAAACAATTTTATCCACAGAGTTCTGCACAGCTGGGGATAACTTTCCAAAGCTGTGGATTTCGTCAAATTACAATAAATAGAAGGGATTTTTACCGATGCAAGAATGGGAAATTTGCCTGCGTCTCGTGCTCTCCTGCGTGATGGGCGGGATCATCGGATATGAGCGGCAGATGCGGCACAAGTCGGCAGGACTTCGGACGAATATGCTCGTTGCGCTCGGCTCCTGCCTCATCATGCTCCTGTCGCAGGCGCTCTACGATCACGTGGAGGGGAAGACGAACGCCGATCCCGCGCGTCTCGCGGCGCAGGTGGTGAGCGGCATCGGCTTCCTCGGTGCGGGCGCGATCATGAAGGAGGGGTTGACGGTCACGGGACTCACGACGGCGGCGACGCTCTGGGTGGTCGCGGGTGTCGGGCTTGCGGTCGGCGCAGGGTTCTACCTCAGCGCGAGCGTGACGACGGGCATCGTCTTCCTCATCCTCGGCAACCTCTCACGCCTTGATGCGTGGGTCGATCACGACCACGTGCTCTCGCTCTCGATTCACACCGTCGATCGACCGGGGCAGATCATGCGCATCAGCGCCTGCATCGAGGATCTGCACCTGCGCTCGCGCGGCGTCAAGGTGCGGACGGATGAGGACGAGGCGGAGACGGGCGGCGAGCGCCGCGTCTACCTGAACTTCGAGGTATACAACAGCGAGCACCTGAAGCCTACATTTATTGCAGATACCCTGCGCCAGATCGACGGTGTGCTGCGCGTAGATTTGGTGTGATGCTTGACGAAACGCGTGAATTGAAGTAAAATAAGCATAGAAAAAGGGCACTGCCGATGGGCGGCCGCCCCCTAATGCTAAAGCTGAGAGATTCCCCGCCTACGATTTGGAGCGAAAGGCGGGGTTTTCTCGTTTATCTTTTTACTGATCGAATCAGTATGGTATATACTATGAGAAATGATAGGAACTCATAGGTATCCATATATATTCCCCCTTTCGGGGGCGAGATTAGCCGCCTACCGTTTTTGACAGCAGTGCCTTTTTCCATTATAGCAAACAAATGTATGATGCACAAGGAGAGAAAACACAATGATTATCTCTTGGGATGAGTACTTTATGGGCGTTGCGATCTTCTCCGCCTACCGCAGCAAGGATCCGCACACACAGGTCGGCGCGTGCATCGTCAACGAGGATAAGCACATCGTCGGTGTCGGCTACAACGGAATGCCGAACGGCTGCGATGACCGCGAGTACCCGTGGGGGCGGACGGGCGAATTTGCCGAGCAGAAATACCCCTACGTTGTGCACGCCGAGCTGAATGCCATTCTGAACGCGAGCACGTCACTGAAGGGCTGTCGTATCTACGTCTCCCTGTTTCCGTGCAACGAATGCTGCAAGGCGATCATCCAAAGCGGCATCCGTGAGGTCGTCTATCTCTCGGACAAATACGCCGCGACCGAGGCGACAAAGATCTCCAAGCGCATGTTTGACTCCGCAGGCGTTCGCTGGCGGCGGATGGAGACAGACCTCGGCGAGGTGCCGGTAAACTTCATGGTAAAAGAATAACATAAAAACGAACAGAAATCGTATGAAAGAATCAAAGGAACCATCTGTGAATACCTCTACAGATTATGATATCATCGTGATTGGTGCAGGTCATGCAGGGGTCGAGGCTGCGCTCGCAGCAGCGCGCATGGGACGGCGTACGCTCATTGTCACGCTCTCGCTCGACAACATTGCCATGATGCCGTGCAACCCCTCTGTCGGCGGCCCCGGCAAGAGCCACCTCGTCCGCGAGATCGACGCACTCGGCGGCGAGATGGGCATCGCAGCGGACCGTGCGAGCATTCAGCGCCGCCTGCTCAACACGGGCAAGGGACCTGCTGTCCACGCCCTGCGGATGCAGGCGGACAAGTTCCTCTATCAGCGCATCATGAAGGAGACCGTCGAAAACACCGAGAACCTCGACGTGCGCCAGCTGCTTGTGACGGAGCTCCTCACCGAGGAGACGAGCGCGGGGAAACGCGTCACGGGCATCCGCTGCGAGACGGACGAACGGCTGACGGCGCACGCAGTCATTCTCGCCACAGGCACGTATCTGCGCGGACGCATCATCCTCGGCGAGACCATCTACGACAGCGGCCCGAACGGGCAGCGCCCCGCGATGGCGCTCTCGGATTCATTGAGGGAGCTCGGCCTGACGCTCATGCGGTTTAAGACCGGCACGCCCGCGCGCGTCGACCGCCGCACGATTGACTTTGGGAAGACCTCAATTCAGCCAGGCGATCCCGCTGCGCCCGCCTTTTCCTTTCTGACCGAGGAGATGCCAAGGGAGCAGACCCCCTGCTACCTCACCTATACGAATGAGGAAACGCACGCGGTTATCCGCGCGAATCTCCACCGCGCACCGATGGCGAACGGTGTGATCGAGGGCATTGGTCCGCGCTACTGTCCGTCCGTTGAGACGAAGATTGCGCGCTTTCCCGACAAGGAGCGGCATCAGCTCTTCCTCGAACCAGAGGGGTTGCATACAAACGAGATTTATGTACAGGGTATGTCTACGAGCCTGCCAACAGATGTGCAGCAAGAGTTTCTCGCAACGATTCCGGGGCTTGCGCATGCGCGCATGATGCGCCCCGGCTATGCGATTGAGTACGACTGCCTCGATCCGCTCCAACTCGCGCCGACTCTTGCCGTAAAGAACATCACGGGACTCTACTCCGCCGGACAGGCGAACGGCACGAGCGGCTACGAGGAGGCGGCGGCGCAGGGGCTGATCGCAGGCATCAACGCCGCGCGTGAAATCACGGGCGAGGAGCCGCTGATCCTGCGCCGCAGCGACGGCTACATCGGCGTCCTCATAGACGATCTGGTGACAAAGGGCACGGACGAGCCCTACCGCATGATGACGAGCCGTGCCGAGTACCGTCTCATCCTCAGGCAGGACAATGCCGACCTCAGGCTCACGCCCATCGGGCGCGCCGTCGGACTTGTCCGTGATGAACGTTGGGAACGCTTTACGGCGAAGCGGGATGTCATCGAGGAGGCGCTGAGTACGCTGCGCGAGACGCGTCTCAGCCCGCGTGCGGAGACTGAGGAGCTTCTCGCAGATGCGGGCATCGCTCCCCTGCGTGTACCGATGAGCCTGTTTGCCCTCCTCTCGCGGGAGGGCAGCTATGATGTGCTCGCACCGCTCTTTGATCTGCCCGCGCTTGCGGCAGATGTCAAGGAGGAGGTCGAGATTACGGCGCGGTATGACGGCTACATCAAGAAACAGCGCGAACAGATTGCGCGCATGGAGCGTCTCGAGAGCCGCCGTATCCCTGAGGGCATTGACTACGGTGCGATCGCGAGCCTGCGCCTCGAGGCGGCGGAAAAACTCGCCGCCGTTCGCCCGCGCTCCATCGGACAGGCGTCGCGCATCAGCGGCGTCTCGCCTGCCGACATCTCTGTCCTCCTCGTCTGGCTTGAGCGGGAGCGGCGCATACAATCTTGAACAAACGAAAAGCACCTTCCATAGAGAGAGGTGCTTTTATATGCGCAAAAGACATTGCACTGCATATATGACGACAATACAAACAAGCACAAACAGATATTCGCGAAACGAGCCGACCGTGAAGAGGCGGATGCCGACCTTCTGCGTTGGATAGAGGAATGGTACCTTGCCGCAGACAGCATCCTCCGCGATGTGGAGAAGTGCACCGATGAGGAGCCATGTGAGGACGGCAAAGAACGCCGTATCGTAAAAGAAGTATGTGCGTGCGTGTGCGATCCCGCCGATCAGGGCGAGATAGAGCATCGGCCAGTGCGACCAGCCGCGGTGTCGGCTGCGCCATGTGCTCCAGCCGACACTCCCCGGCGCTCCCTCGATCTTATCCGGCAGCACCGCGCCGACTGCCGCCGCAGCGGTGCACATGGGATCTGCGCTGACAGCATAGGCAATGGTGGCGGTAAGAGTGATGTGACTGACCCATTTCATTCCAAGGAGTTCCTTCTCACTTTGGGTATGTGTACCCCCTTCAATGTGCGCCGACCTGCTCCCGCGCCTCTTTCATGAGACCCGCGAGGGTTGTGCTCTCCATCTCGTGTTCCATCGCGCGCTGGATGGCATCGAGGCGGCCGTCGAGGATATTGTGGATGCTGCGTCCGACAGGGCAGGCGGGGTTTGGCTTTTCGTGAAAACTGAAGAGGGTGTCGTTGCCGATGCACTCTGTGGCACGGAAGATATCCGCGAGGGAGATCTCCCCGAGGGCACGCGCGATGTGAGCGCCGCCCTCTCTGCCGCGTGCAACGCGGATGAGTCCGGCGCGGCGCAGCTGTCCGAGGATGCGGCGGATGACGACGGGATGCACGCCGATGCTGCCCGCAAGGCTTTCGCTTGTGGCGGGCTCCTTATCTCCGTAGAGCTCGACGCAGATGAGAATGTGGATGGCGATGGTGAAACGGCTCGAGATCTGCATATTGTACCCTCCGTTGTTCTGTATCTGTATCATACAGGAATGCGGCATAAAAATCAACCAAATTTCCCGAAGCCCTATCGAAACGGCAGAAACCTGCGATAGAATAGATAGGAAACATCATGGAAATCAAGATAACGATGAACATTCAAAGCAGCAGCATAAAAAGACTGCCCTGCGAAGCCAAAATTCGGCTTTGCAGGGCAGTCTTTGCTGTTTACGCAAACGTCTCGATGCGGCGCAGCTGACACTGCACGTCGAGGAGCAGCTTGTAGTGGAGGGCGCGTCCCTCGTACATGAGCCGCTTTACGGTGGGCAGCTGCCAGAGGGAGTGGATGACCGTGCCGCTCTGCAGGGCGAGATCGGTGCCGCGTGTGCTGTGCGCGATGAGGGGTCTGCGTGCGATGTTGACGTAGCCGAGTCTGCCGCTGCGCTTCTGTACGTGCTGCACCATGATGGGCGCGAGCACGCATCCGTGCAGGATGGGGAGGATGATGTTGCGCCGCCGTGCCAGCAGCCGTGCCGCATTGCGGCGGATGAGACGCAGCTCCTTGTCCTCGCGTTCGGCAAGGCAGGAGAGGATGTATTCGGTTGTGGCGGACAGGCACAGACTGCCCCCTGCCGTGGTATGGATGACGGTCTCGCTGCCGCCGCCTTCGCCATGCTCTGGTACGAGTGCGAGAATGTCCGCCGGTGCCGGCAGACGCTGCAGGAGCCTCTCCCTTTTCGTCCGGTTCATTTTTTTCTCCTTTCTGCGGGCAGCGCGTCGCTGCCCCTCCTGCCTGCCGCCGGCGCAGCGCACAGGCACGAGTCACGATAAAACGATCACCCGTTCCTTTCTGAACAGCATTATATAGAAAATTTGTTCGCTTGTAAAGAATTTTTTATGCCCGCCTCCTCCTTTTCCCTTTTGCGGCAGGTATTCCCGTGTAAAGCGCTTGCAGATATGAAAAGAGAAAGGAGTTGATCCACATGGCACGCAAGAATGCAGCGAGCAAGGTCACGCTCAAGGTCATCACGGGGGTCGGCACGGATGGCAAGACCATCTACAAGTACCGCACGATCAACGGGCTTGCACCGAACCTTGCAGATGCGGATGCGCTCACGGTTGGGCGCGGCTTTGCGGGTCTCCAGAAGCACGGACTGAGCCTGGTGACGCGCACGGACACGGCTGTTCTCGAGGACTGAGGACGCATGAATACCGAAGAAAGGAGGAATGACATATGGCGACGAAGAAGCAGCTGCGCATGACGATGAAACTCTCGAGCGGCAAGGAGCTGACGATGAGCCTCATGGACCCGAAGGACGGACTCACGAAGGCGGAGGTCACGACCTGCCTGCAAAACGTCATCGACAAGAAGGCGATTGTCGTAGGGGAGGCATATCCCGTCTCCGTCAAGGATATCGCGATCCAGACGGTGGACACGGAGCAGCTTGCCTGAGGGCAATGCCGATTCCACGGCCCCGCAGGAATCTGCGGGGTTTTTGTATGCGGCGGATTTGGCGCTCTGCCGCGCGGAGAGGAGTGAGGTCTTGCATATCGCAGACAAATTTGATACACTCTATAGGTATCGATGATCCCGATACGATGCGGTTGTAGCTCAGATGGATAGAGCATCTGCCTCCTAAGCAGAGGGTCGCGCGTTCGACTCGCGCCAATCGCACCATTGACGGCACAAAAGACTTCTCACGGCGAGGAGTCTTTTCTCAGTTTGGAAGGATTTTGAAGGGAGCAATGGACGTGAAACGGAAGGTTCTTGCAGGGCTGATGGCTCTTTTGGCGCTTGGCGGGCTCTCGTCTGCACAGGCGGCAGCGACGTACGAAGAGGAGCCTGCTGCAGAGGTGCAGGACAACGCGAAGAGTGCGGAGCCGAAGCTTTTCCCGTGGCTGAAGGTTGAGGATCAGCGCCGCGTGCTGTACGTGGACGGGCGCATGGTCGCATGGGTCAGCTTTCCCGAGATCACCGTTGTGGGGGACGACTACCCCGTGCTGCAGCGCACCCTCCGCAACTGGAGCATGGAGCAAAGGCGGCACAGCGATGATGCGGAGGAGGATTTGGAAAGGGCGGCGAGCGAGCTGATGCCCTCATTTCCCTACTATGAGTACAGCGTTGTTGACCGTTGGGGGCGGATCGATGACGAGGTCGTCAGCTTTGCTCTGCAGAGCGCCTCGTACAGCGGCGGCGCGCACCCGCTGCACGGGATCGTGACGGTGAACCTCCATGCGGAGACGGGCGAACCAATTTCTATCGACGAGATTGTCGCGGGGCGTGACATCCTCCTGCTTGCCCTTGCGGATGCCTTCCGCAAGCAGTATCCCGGGCGGGAGAAAGATCTCTTTACGCATGACATTGACGAGGCACTGGCAGAGTATCATGACGGCGGTGAATGGCAGGAGTATCTCATATGGATGCTCGATGCGAACAATGATCTCCACGTCTTTTACAACCCCTACGACATTGCCTCGTACGCTGCCGGCAGCTTTGAGCTGACCCTGCGGCGGGATGTGTACCCCGAGGTGTTCAAGCGCGACTTTACCGACTAAATTTCGTTCAGATAAAAAATGAGCTGTACGCCAGATGCGTACAGCTCATTTTTTTGCAGCGGAGTCAGCCCTTCCCAAATCCAAACAGGGATTTAAGTTTGCTGCCGATGCCGGAGGACTTGCTCTCATCTGCAATGACGTTGTCCATATCCGGCACATCGTCATAGAGGTCAGAGTCCTGTACCTTGCGCGGCTTTGCATCGCTCCGGCTCTCTGTGTCATCCGCGCCGAGATCGAAGCCAGCGCCGTAGTTCGGAGAGAAGCCGCTGATGATGGGGATGCCGCAGTTCGGGCAGGCATTGGCGGAGGAGGGGACGAATTTGCTGCATTTGGGACAGAACATGATTGCCTCGCTTTCTGTATGCGGATGATCTGTGAGAGTTTCAAAAGGCGGCATGTATCGCGCGCTACAGATGCGCCCCATTCCCCTAGCCTGCGGAGGTATCCGCCCTGAGAAGCCGCACCGCGCCCACGAACGACAGCACGGCGCAGAGTACCCAGAGTGTGATAAACGCCGTGTCGTCCGTCGTGCCGATGGAGAGGAACTCCTCGATGACGGCAGCGCCGATGTCATCCTCCTCGAGCATGTCAAGGCTGCCGAGGAAGCGGGAAATCTCTGCGGTGGAGATGAGGTTGGGCAGGAGCATCGCGAAGACCATGACGGCCTCCCATGAGCTCCGTCCAATGCTGCGGAGGCGGCGCAGGACGAGCGGAAGCGCGGCAAGCGGGTAGATTGTGCCGCCGATGATCAGCGCGAAGAAGTCGGAGCCGATGGGAGCGAGACCAAGGGATTTGAGAATGGCGGCGAAGGGGGAGAGGACGCTCTGGCCGACGGTGGGGACGATGATGCCTGCAGCGGCGAGGACGATCAGGGTGCGCAGGACGAACGGTCTGCGTGCAATCGTCCCCGTGCTGCTGAGAAATGCCGCGCGTACGGAGGGGATTGCCTCCTCGACGGGCAGTTCTCCGTAGCGATTCGCGGCGGGTGCCCCCTTTTTCAGAAAGATCCATGCGCCGTAGAAGGACAGGATAAAGAAGGAGATAAGACAAAGGGCGACATAGAGAGATACGAGCATGCCGAAGATGAAGCCCATTTCATCGGGGCTGTCAAACATGGTGAGGTCGGGGATGCGGTTCATCCCCTCGAACAGTGCGGCGAAGAAAGAGAAGAAGAGGACAGGGAGACCGAGAGCGACGAGGCTCGCGAGGATCAGCGGGAAGGCAAGCCAGCCGCCGCAGCCGATGTCGTGCAGCCGCCGCACGGTGGCGGGGATGGCGAGGAGCGGCAGGAGGATGGCGGAGAGTGTGAAGAGACCGGCAAGCCCCATGATCAGGAGCGTCCAGAACGCGGCGCTTTCCTCACGAAAGAATGCCGTCGCTGTGAGGTAGGTCAGCGGCAGCAATGCGGAGATGGCGGCGAAGCTGCAGAGGGACATACCGCCGCAGAGTTCTGCGATGGTCAGTGCATAGTCACGGCGGGTAAGCCTGCCTCTCGTTGTAAATATTGCATCATTCATGACAGTGCCCTGTCAGTTCTGCGGATCTTTGGGCGGCTGGATATCCGTCGGAGCGTCCGTATACGCCCTGCGTGCATATGGATTCTCGGGTTCCGGCGCGGCAGCCGCAGCGCCGAGCGGGTCGGCACCGTAGGCGTTGTCGCCCGCCGTCCCCATTTTGAAGAGGATGTAGAGCAGAAATCCGAGGCTGACGATCGGGACGAGGGCGAACAGGACGAAGAAGCCCGAGAGCCCGATGTCGTGCAGGCGGCGGATCATCAGCATATAGCTTGAGACGGTGATGGGAATGCTGAGCAGGGTGAAGAGCCCGTAGATTCCCATGACCGTATTCTCATCCGGATGCATCAACGTATCCGTGGAGGTGACGAGGAGGATTCCCATGAGGATGTAGAGGCCGATGCCGATCCCTGTGAGCGCGAGGAGACGCTTGAGGAAGCGCAGACGGTTCAGCCGCCCGTCCCATCGAAAGAAGTTCTCCTTGATGCCGTTGTCGATTTGGTGCATTTGATTCTCCTTACTATATATTATGAAAACGTCCTCATTGTAGCATATCACGAAAGGATTGGCAAAATAAAGGGTTATAGATGATAGGGTTTGGGGCACCAAGACTGCTGTATCGTTTGATATGCTATAACGTTCCCACAAGTATCCGTCATTTTCTGTCTTTACCTGTGTTTCTCTGCCTTCTGCGCGGAGAACTGCTCCGTGAGATTGTCCAGATACGCGGCAAGCCGTGCGCGGCTGCCCTCATGCGCGAGCTGCGCGACCACCATCATATGGTGTCTGAGATCGTGACGCATACGGCGCGAGCTGCGCCATAGGGCGAGCATCGTTTGATAACGCGCCTCCTCTCTGCTGCGAATCATCTGCTCATGGAGCTGCCGTGTGTGGAGTGCGTTGCCCTCCTCCGTATAGCGTACGAGGAGGTTCGATACGCGCAGGTATTGGATGAGGGCGAGCGGGAGCAGCAGCCGCGCAGCGATGATCGTCGGCTGCACCGATGTGCCCGATGGATCCGCAGCGACCGCGAGCGCGACGAGAATCACCTCATAGCCGCAGAGATAGAGCCAGAGCCGCCGATCATCAACGGACAGCATCGGCATGAGCAGGTGACGGATCGTATGCAGCGCGGCGGGCAGGACGAGGAGGAACATCATGGGGACGAGCAGACATTTCCACAGTCCCGGCGGCAGTCCTGCGCCGAAGAAATGCTCCGCCGCCGCACCAATCGTCCCCGCAAGCATCAGCAGCGGATAGACGAGCAGGGCGATCGAGAGCACGCGCAGCGGGCGGTCATGAATCGTCGCCGTCATATAGAGTACGGCGAGCGGACGGCACAGGAGGGCAGTCAGCGACATGTCAAGCCCGGCCGTCATCTGTATGCACTGTGTCAGTACGAGGAGAAGCATATAGCCGACGAGGACGCAGCTCCGCGCAAAACGCAGCCGCTCACGAAAGACATAGAAAACGAGCAGGTCAAAGGGCGGGGCACACACGAGTGTATGCAGCAGCCGAATCTCTGTGTCGGTCATGATCTGCCGCCCTCCTCGCAGCCGTCCGTCCGCGTCGGCGCGCCGTTTGCCGCGCTGTCCGCCGTCGCCTGCAGTACAATCGAGACAGCAAAGAGTTCGCCCTCCGCCGCAATCTCCATTGTTCCGCCATAGTGCTCCAGACTCGCGCGTATGCTCTCCATACCGATGCCGCGCTCGGTATAGCCGCGCTTGGACGAGAGCAGATGCTCCTCTGCATCGTAACGCAGCTCTCCGTCATAGCTGTTGTCTGCCGTCAGAAAGAGCGTGTCCCCCTGATGAACGAGTGCGAGACGCAGGATGCGCGGGGCATCGGGCGCGACGCGTTCCAGTGCCTCGGCGGCGTTGCGGAGCAGATTGCCGAGGATCGCCGTCAGATCGAGCGGGGCAATCGGATTCTCCGCACCAACCTCAATGCGGTATGCCGTCTGAACGCCGAGCCGTTCAAAGATTGGCTGCCAATAGCCGACGAGAATATTCACCGTCTCATTTGCACAGACGGGCGCGCAGCGTGTTTGGATCAGAGATGCGGCGTCGCCCATCAGCCGCTCGATGCCCGCCGTGTCTCCCTGTGCGAGCATCGCCCGCGCCGCAGCAATCATCTCTGTGAACTGCGTGCGAAAAGTGCGCGTCGTGCGGTCATTTTCCTCCATCCGCGCCGCATTCTGACGCGTGACCGCCGCCATCTCCGCCTCGCGTGCAGCCTGTTCGCGCAGTGCACGCTGACGCAGCCGCGCATTCATGGCATAGAGTGCCAGACCGATGCAGCAGAAACCGCCGACCGCCCCGCTCAGACGAACAAAGAGTGCCGTATGTGTCCGCAGATCATTGAACGGCGAGAGCAGGATCGTGAGCACCAGAATCAGCATGCCCAGCCATGCGAGCGGCGTCCATACCGCATCAAAGGAATCATCCGCAAGCAGCGGTGCGGCGATCGTGCGCCCATAGTACAGAAAAAGCGGCACAGCAATGGGGAGGCAGGCAATCGTGCAAAGCCCCGAGAGCAGGAACGGCACATCGAAGATCGGACAGGCATCCTCCACGGCGTAGATCACCGTCTGCATGGCGAACCAGAACAGCCCCGGGGGGATGAGAATGCAGATCTGCTTGCCGATCGGCACGCGCGTCATCGCGAGCAGATAGAAGAAGATAAAAAAGAGAAACGGAAAGGCGATGCGCCGCGAAAATACCGTGACGGCCTCGATCTGGATGGCGGCCTCGATCCCCGTGAGCAGGAGCAGCCCCGCAATGATCGGCAGCGGAGCAAAACGCAGATAGCGGCGAAAGATGTAGAGACGGATCAGGTTGACGGGCAGAATGTGAACCGCCGTATACAGCAGCGTTACCATCGGTACGGCAAGCGGATACTGCATGAGTTCGATCATCGGCGATGGGTGCATGAGTCCTCTCCTATGACGAAAATCCCGCACGCATCTTCTTCAGCATATAGGCGCGGTAGCTGTGCTCGACCTCGCTGCTGCGGCGCGTCGCAATCGGCAGGAGTGTGCCGTCCGCCAGCAGAATGCCGTCCGCAGTCAGCTGATGGATATAGTCCATATTGACCAGCAGACTGCGGTGGCAGGAGAGGAACATCGGCATGGCATCGAGCAGCTCCCGTGCGCGGGCGAGCGTCATATAGGGAGAGAGTGTCGTGCCGTCCGTCAGATGGAACGAGCAGCGGCGCCCGTCCGCATCGACATAGCGAATGTTTTCGATGGGGACGCGCTCCTCTGTATAGTCAATCGTGAGCGTGATGGTGGGACGATCCTTTTTGAAGAACGGCGTGCGCGACAGTGCCTCGCGCACCCCTGCCTCCGTGACGGGCTTGATGAGATAGTGCGCCGCCGTCACGCCGAATGCCTCGACCGCGTGCTCGCGGCTCGTCGTCACAAAGATGATCGCGCAGTTTGTATTGAAGGAGCGCAGAATCTGTGCCGTACGGATGCCCGTGCGCTCGCCCAGATAGATGTCGAGAAAGACAATGTCGGCGCGCGCGGAGGACATATGTGCAAGGAATTTCTTATCATCCGTGAACGCGCGAATCATAGGGCGCGGCATATGATCCGAACAGATCGTGTCGAGTGTCATGCAGAGCGTGTGCAGATCGTTCGGATTGTCATCGAGCACCGCAATCTTCATAGCATATATGCCCCCTTTTTTATAAAACATTTTATGAAAATAAGAAAAAGATTGCAAGTGTAATTTGATATCTTTCGCGTTCATGACATACTTTCGTCGTTTATAACCAACTTCATTGATATTTCTCTTAGATGTGAGAAAATAATGATAGCATAAGCAAGTCGTTCTGTATCCAATATAGTCCTTTCGTAACAGTAAAGCGGAGGAAAAAGATGGCCTATGAAATTGCGTTTGGTGTAGACACGGGCTATGTAAAATACGCGGGCATCGTCATGACCTCCATTGCCGCGGAGAATGCGGGGGAGGAGATTGGCTTTCATCTTGTCTGCGACGGGATTGCGGAGGCGGACATCGTGCGGCTGCAGGCATTCCGCGCCGACTTTCCGAGGACGGATGTCCATATCTATGACGCACGCGCGGCACTCGATGCCATTCCGTTTCCCAATGGGATTCCGCATGAGCGGATCAACCGCAGCGTATTCACGCGGATTCTCATGCCGGAGCTGGTACCGCAGGAGCTGACGCGGATCCTCTACCTCGATGCCGACACGCTCTGCGTCGGGCGGCTCGCCGGTCTCTATGCACACGACCTCGGCACGGCGCCGCTCGCTGCTGCCCGTGAGGGCGACGGCGCACGCAAGGCACAGCGCATCGGCATGCGGGGGACGGACTACTTCAATGCGGGCGTCATGCTCATCGACCTCGCGCGCTGGCACTCCATGCGGCTGACCGCACGCGTCCTCGATGCGTGGCGCACGCATGGTGCCTCGTTCCCCCTCCTCGAACAGGACGCGCTCAACTATGTTCTGGACGGGGATTTTGCCGTACTCGAAAAGCACCATGTGCGGCTGATGGATGCCTTTGCGCCGTGGGATGTGGACTTTGCGGCGGAGCATACGATCTGGCATTTCCTCAACGAGGGGAAACCGTGGATTCGCTATGCCGACCCGCGCGTGCGTGAGCCTTATTGGCAGGTGGTACGAGACTCGCCGTGGCGCGGCCTTACGCCGTCCGAGCCGTGGGAGACCCGCATCGCCTACCTCGCGGGCTGTCACGCCGAGCAGGCGGAGGACTACCCTGCGGCGGCGCAGTATTTTCACGCGGCGGCGGAGCGGCTGATGGAGTTCTATCTGGAGCATACGCACAGCATGGGAAAAACCGATAAGGAGAATTGAAATGAAGCCGAATGCAAAAGAGAAACAGATGCGCCTGCGTGCGCAGACCGCGCTCGCGCTCACACTGGGCATGGGCATCCTGCCCGCAGCGGCACACGCTGCGCCCATCACATCATCCCAGACCTATACCGCCGATACGACAGAGACGCGTGATGTGGAGATAACGGGCGGAACGATCACCGTGGAGGGCATCGATCAGGATACTCCCCCGTCACACCATGCGAACCGTACGGCAACCCTCACGGGGAACGTCAGGATCATCAATCCGTCGGGCAATGTCCTTGAGGCGCTCAGTCACGGGGATGGTACGGAGGACTGGACGGGGATTCTGACGGTCAATCCGAATGGAACGAAGAGAGTGCAGCTGCACGGCGATATCCTCGTTGGCAGACCCGATAACCCCACTGAGAGAGGCGGCTATGTCAATCTCTATCTGAGCGGCAGGGACTCCTACTTTGCGGGCGGGATTAAAGATGTAACCGGTAATCCGCCGAGCACGCGCGGCGGCGTGCGCCTCGTACTCTCGAACGGGGCGACGTGGTATCCGAAGGCGGACAGTTATGCGCTTGCTGCCCCGAATGATCTTGGTCAGACGCGTAACGGCGGCACATGGTCGTCGGATTCGAACAAGCCGCTCGGCTTCCATCTCTCGGCGAACGGCGGCGCGATCAACATGGCGTTTGCCGCGCCGACCACGCCGCGTGCGGCTGCCGCAGGACAGCGCACGCTGACCTTTGCGAATACGGGAGCGTCTCTGAACGGCGCGACCTTCCGCATCTCTACCGACCTCACGAATGGCCGCGCGGATCAGGTCATACTGAACGGCGTGTCGTCGAACAATCACTACCACCTGCAGGTTGCCTACGATCCGGGGATGAACGCGTTCCCGGCCGAGACGGACTATGAGATTTCGCATCCGTCGCAGATCAAGATATTCGAGTCAAGCAATCCGAACGATACATACGATACACCGGAGTACAAAACGCGGAAAGCCGTTGCGGCGGGACTGCTGCAGCAGGACTTCACCGTAAGACCGACGACCACGGAATCGCAGGCGGGCGGCAAGAAGACCGTGTATATAACGAAGATCGCGGGCAGGGCGATGACGCCAACCGACGGCCCTGCCCTGACCGCCGCCGATCTCCTCATGGATATGGCGCTCGCCCAGCTGAGCGCATGGCGCGGCGAGAACAACGATCTCCATCGGCGCATGGGCGCGCTGCGTGCGGGCGGGGAGCCCGGCGCATGGGTGCGCGGCTACGGCGGCAGGAACGAGTTCGGCAGCTACCCCACGACGGGGCGCTACAGCGGCGTACAGGCCGGCATTGACCGCGCCGTCCCGCTGAAGGACGGCACCCTCTTTACGGGCATCGCCGCCTCGATGATGAACGGCAGCGCACACAACCGCGATCTCGACGGCAGCTATCGGTCGCATTTCTTCGGTGCATACGGCAGCTACATGGGAAAGCGCGGCGACTACATCGACGCGATCGTGAAATACGGCCGCATGACGAATGATGCGACCGCCGTCTTTGACGGCACGGCGTACACGGGCGGCTACGGCGTGAACGGCTGGAACATCTCCGTCGAATACGGGCGGCGGATGCCCTTGCGCGATCATTTCTACTGGACGCCGCAGGCAGAGCTGAACTACGGACATATCGGCGGCGCTTCCTACACAATGCGCGCGGGCAGCATGGCGGGCGCACACATCGACAGCGATGCCGTCACCTCCCTCATCGGGCGCATCGGCGCGCAGATCGGCTATGAGGATGAGCGCGGTACCGTCTATCTGAAGCTCGGCTTCCTGCATGAGTTCAAGGCCGACCTCCACATGCGCGCGGCGTATGGATCGACCTCCATTGACCGCAGCTATTCGGCGCGGGACAGCTATTTCGAGTACGGCGTAGGCTTTGCGCGGCGCGTCGGCAGAGCGGATCTCTATGGCGAGCTCAGCCGCACGGCGGGCGCAGATGCCATCAGCGAGAAGTGGAAGGCGAATCTCGGCGTGCGCGTCGAGTTCTAAGAAAATTCATCGGAGGCGGACAGGATGTTTACAAAACAGCAAAAAAAACGGTATTTAGCACTCGCGGCGGCACTGGCCATCGGGGGGAGTCTCTGGGGCGGCGCCGCCTGTACGGAGGCGGCAGATGCCTATACCATAGACGCGGGGAATCCGACGCCGGATGCGGCTCACTCCGTGCCGGATGAAGGGCTTGGCCCCGGTGTTGCCGCCGGATTCACGAACGCCGCCGCCCCCCTCACGGGAAATACGCTGACCGTGGACGGCGTGACCTATGCGGGGCTTGCGTACGGCGGCTACAATAAGGGCGGCGGCGTGACAGGGAATCGTCTCATCATCCAAAACGGGGGCGGGATTTCCCCCTATGGGTTCGTCGGCGGCAAGGCCTACGGCGGACGCGCCGCCCTTGGCGGAGATGCCCGTGGCAATACGGTGACCATCAACGGCGGCTCGGCGCGGTATGTCTATGGCGGCTATGCAGAAGGTACAGGCAGCGCCGACGGGAACAGGGTGACCCTCACAAGCGGCACAGTGAATAGTGTCCTCGGCGGTTCTGCAAAAGGCACAGGAAACGCCAACGGGAACACGGTGATCATCACCGGAGGCGACGTGCATGCTGTCTATGGCGGCCATGCAGCGGGGCCAAATAATAATCCAAATCATGAATCAGGAAACGCTGACGGGAACACCGTCGACATAGGAGCCGTCAACGTCGATTTCGTCTATGGCGGATCCTCCGAGTATGGCACGACGAACAACAACACGATCCATCTCCGCGGCACTCGTGTGAGCGGCGACGTCGTGGGCGGCAGCAGACCGAATAGCACGGGCAACACGCTTGCCATTCATGATTTCGGTACGCGGGTGGGGGGCTTCGAGTATGTGCAGAACCTGCACTTCTATCTGCCGGAAGGGACGACGGGAAACAGCGGCAATACGATGCTCACCATTAACAGTCCCTCGGGTCAGGACATCCGCGGGGTTCATATCGGCGTGGGGGTTGCCGGACAGCGGAGCGCGCTGCAGAAGGGCGATGTCGTCAGCCTGATGAAGACCAGCCGCGGCGATCTGACAACGGATGCGGTGCTTGCCAACGACGTGTCGGGCATGCAGGGCGTGAGTCTGCGGTACAAGTTCGACCTGCAGAAGCGCAGCACTGATGAGCTCATCGCGACCGTCACGGATGCTGCGGTGATGGAGCAGACGAAATCCCTCGTCGAGACGCGAGCGGCGGCAAGCGCCCTGCTGAACGGCGGTGCGGATCTCCTGTCGGGGATGGGCATGTCTGCCGCCGAGGCTGCGGCGGCTGCGCCGAACGCTGCGGCGGCAAACGGGTCGAATGCGGCGATCAGGAGCGGCAGCTACGAGATCTGGGCGGCGCAGGGAGGCTCCGGCGAGCGCATAGAGACAGGCTCCTACGTGGACGCGAAGGGCTGGAGCCTGAACGTCGGCTTCGCCAAGCAGGACGCAATCGGCGCGGGCAAGCTGACCTACGGCCCCTTCGTCGAATACGGGCGCGGCTCGTACGATTCCTATCTCGACGACGGTACGCATGGCGACGGCGCGTCGAGCTATATCGGCGGCGGCTTTATGGCGAAGGCTGCAGACGCAGATCAACGCTATGTCGAGGCGAGCCTGCACGCAGGCCGCATCAAGAGCGACTACAGCGGCAGCATCTCCGGCACGTCCACGAGCTACGATGCGTCGAACAGCTACCTCGCGGGACATATCGGCATCGGCAAAAAATTCGACCTCGGCACGGATGCCGCACTCGACGGCTATGCAAAGTACTTCTGCTCCCATCAGGGCGGCACGAGTGCCGCCCTCGCCACAGGCGAGAAGTATGACTTCGGCTCCGTGACATCGAGCCGCGTTCGTCTCGGCGTGCGCTATACGAAGAAGCTGATGCCGCGCAGCGAGTTCTATGCAGGGCTTGCGTGGGAATACGAGTTTGGCGGCGACGCGACGGCGACGTACGAGGGCTATGAAACGCCCAGCCCCAGCCTCAAGGGCGGCAGCGGGATGCTTGAGCTCGGCTGTCGCTTTACGCCGAAGGAGAGCAGCGTCAGCTACGGTCTGAGCCTGACCGGCTGGCAGGGGGTGCGCAGCGGCATCACGGGCGGTGCGAACGTCAGCTGGGCATTCTAAGGAATCGCTGATAAAATGAAGTTCGTCGGATTGGTGCAGATTTTTTGTCCTGTCAAGGAGACAAACCGGACGCACAGCCCTTGATGTGCGTTCGGCTTGCCTCCCCGTTCGGACGAAAATCTGTATTGACGCGGGCTGTGCAATTCGATTTTATCGGAAGGCAATACAAATGGACAGCGCGCCGTTTGCGGAAACGGCGCGCTGTCCATGTCTATATAAAAAGTGTGGTTTGGGGGCTGTATCGTGTCTTGGTGCATCTTTTCCGCCCACTCTGCGTCGCCCGACCTCAGCATAGGTTTCTCACTATGCTGAGGTCGGTCTTCTTGATTGGACGAAAAATCTGCGGCCAATACGGTGTGCGGCTGAGCCGCTACGCTGCACCCTCCTCGTTCTCGGCGGAGACGGCGTTGCGGCCCTTCTCCTTCGAGATGTAGAGGGCTCGGTCGGCGCGGTCGATGAGGGCGCGCAGACGGTCCTTCTTGCCGTGCCACGTCGAGACGCCGAAGCTGAGGGTCACGCCATCGAGGCGCTGCTCGAGGATGCTTCGGAGGTGCTCGCAGAACGCGACCATCGCCGCGAGGTCATAGTGCAGGGCGAGGAGTACGAACTCGTCGCCGCCGTAGCGGATGAAGAGATGGCGGCGGTCGATCTTCTCGTGAATGGTGTCCGCGATGAGGCGGAGGATCGCATCGCCTGCGAGGTGCCCGCGCGTATCGTTGACGGTCTTGAAGTGATCCACGTCAAAGATGGCAAACGAGAATTTGAATCCGCGGTCGTAGGAGAGCGCGGAGAATTCGGCAAAGCCGCTGCCGAGCTGATGACGATTGTAGCAGCCCGTGAGGAAGTCCCGCTGCGCCTCGTTTTGTGAGATCTCAAGCTCGCGCACAAGATTCTCATTTTCCTGTGCGAGCGCGGCATCCTTCAGCATCTGCTCGCGGATCGTGTGAAAGATGAACGGAATGCTCGCATAGATCGAGAACACGGTGGTCGAGAGCATGGCGGAGAACTGATGATACTCCAAGTGCAGCGTGTCGATGCCGCCGAAGATGACGATCGCCGTCATGGCGAAGGTGCCGTAGCGGCAGGCGGGATACTGCTGCCAACTCGAACGAACAAGGGTGTAGATGAGTGTGAGGCTGCCGATGAGGAAGACCGGATACAGCAGGTTGAGCAGGTTCATATAGCCGTTGAACTGCATGATCTCCATGACGGTCGCCGCAGCGAGCAGGACGATGAATATGTTCTTTGCCGTCCTGACCTTGGAGATGAAGTGCGGCGCGACAATGTCCTGCGTGATCCGCGCGCAGATGATGGGTATGATGTAGAGCATGACGAGGTGGAGCTCCCACCAGAAATTTGCCATGCCGTAGATGCGCGGGAAGAACGATGAGCTTCCCGTTGTCCACAGGATGAAGCTCGCGAGGTAGGCGATGAGATAGAGCTGTATGCGGCGGCGCCCCGCCTTTGCGCCGCGCCACGCCAGATCCATGACGAGAAAGACGATCAGCGCGGCTGCGACCGACAGGCTCGAGATGTAGATCGCATCTGCGAGGCTGAGGCTGCGCAGGAAGAGGCGCGACGAGCCGAGCATAAAGTAGTCCATGCTGCCGAGCCAGTTCGGATAGCCTGAGTGCAGCAGGATCGTGAGCCGCTTGCCCGCGAGGTTCTGATCGAGATGGACGTAGTGGACCGCGCGCCCGCGCGATCCCGTGGGGTCGCTCCAGTCGCCGTGCATATAGACAAGCTCGTCGTCCACGTAGACGTAGGCATCCTGATTCGTCGTTGCAAAGAGGATGTGGTCGCCCGCAAAGCGTGCGGAGAGCGGAATGCGCCACGAGAGGTAGACGGCCGTCGTATCGTTTGGAAAGGGCGGCGGTACAGGGTAGTCGTACTCCTGCCAGTTAAAATTGCCCGCATGAAATCCGATGATGTCCTTGTACTCCGGATTCCCCTTCAGGACGGCGTACTCGGCGCGCATATAGGGATCCAGCGGTGTCGCGAGGAGACGCCACGCGATCATCGTCGCTCCGATGAGGAGTGATACACAGAGCAGGGTGAGTACATTCCCCCGCAGAAACACGAGTATTTTGTTCATGGGGTGCACCCCCTTGGGAAGAGGAGCAGATCTGATCGTTTACTGGTATTTATCTTGATTATATCATCCTATTAGATATAGAACAATAGGAAAAATGAAAAAGAATACGAATTTTAGCAAGAAAAATAATGTATACACGAAAAAGGGCGAGCCATATGAGAGCAAAGGCTTTCATTGGTTCGCCTATATTTTGTATTCATGGGAAGAATTGACACGTAAACCGAATACGTTCCGCACTGCGGTCAGGTTGGTGCAGGCCCCTCCGTTTCGGCGCATTCGTCCTCCCCCGAGACGGCGTTGCGCCCCTTCTCCTTCGAGCGGTAGAGGGCGCGGTCGCCGCGCTCCATCAGTGCGGACATAGTATCCTCCGGGCCGTGCCATGTCGATACGCCAAAGCTCAGGGTAACGTCGCCGAGCGCCTGTGCGAGACGCTCACGCAGCATGTCGCAGAACGCGACCATCTCCCCCAGATCGTGGTGGAGGGCGAGGAGGACAAACTCGTCGCCGCCGTAGCGGATGAGGATGTGGCGGCGGTCAATGCACGCATGAATTGTGTCCGCGATCTGTTTGAGCACCTTGTCACCGCCGAGATGGCCGCGCGTATCGTTGACCTGTTTGAAGTGATCCACGTCGAAGATGGCAAACGAGAAGGTGAAGCCGCGCGTATTGGCGAGTGCGGCGTACTTCGCAATGCCGTTCGCAAGCTGGTGGCGGTTGTATGCGCCCGTGAGGAAATCGCGGCTCGCCTCGTCCTGTGACTCCTGCAGCTCCTTCGACAGGGTTTCGTTCTGCTGCGCGAGACGTGCGTCCGTCAGCATCTGCTCGCGGATGAGGAAGAAGACGAACGGGATGACGGCGTAGATGGAGAAGATCGTCATGGAGAGGATGCCGGCAAGGCGGTGGTACTCAAAGTGCAGGGCGTCAATGCCGACAAAGATCGTGAGAGAGATCATGGCAACGCTGCCGTAGCGGCACGCGGGATACTGCTGCCAGTCCGAACGCAGGAGCGTATGGATGAGCACGAGGCAGCTGACGAGGAGGATGGGGTAGAAGAGATAGAGCAGGTTCATATAGCCGTCGAGCCCGAGGATCTCTGTAATGGCTGCCGTAACGAAGACGGTCATATAGATGATGATGGCGTTTTGTATATGTTTCGTATAGGCGGGAGCGATGATTTCCTGTATGACCTTGGCAAAGGTGATGGGCATGATGTAGAGCATCATGAGGTGGATCTCCCACCAGAGAGCCGGCATGCCGAGCATGCGTGAGAAGAATGACGAGGTGCCCGTCGTCCACAGGATGAAGCTTACGAGGAAGGCGATGAGGTAGAGCTGCATCGTTCGCCGCCGGTCGATGCCGCGCCAGACGAGGTCCATGACGAGGAAGACGATGAGCGAGAGCGCGATGGAGAGGCTGGCGATGTAGATGGCGTCCGTGAGGCTGATCTTGCGGATGAGGGAGCGCTCACTGTCGATGAAGAAGTAGTCGATGCTGCCGAGCCAGTTCGCATAGCCCGTGTGCAGCATGATCGTGAGCTGTTTGCCCGCGAGACTCTCGTTGATGTGGAGGAAGTGGAGCGTCCGTCCGTGCGTATCGGTCAGATCGTCCCAGTTGCCGTGCATATAGATGAGCTCATTGCCGAGGTAGACGTAGGCATCCTGATTCGTCGTCGTAAAGAGGATGTGGTTGACAAAGAGCGGTATCGTCTCCGGGAGCTTCCATCTGAGATAGACCGTCTTTGTGCCCTGCGGGATCGGGGGCAGCGCGGGATAGTCATAGGGCTGCCAGTCAAAACGGTCGGGGTCGAATCCGATGATGTCCTTGTACTCCGGATTGCCGTCGAGGACAGCGTATTCGGGCCGCAGTTGAGAATACGGCGCATTCGAAAGCGACTGCCAGCAGACGGCAGCCATGACGGCAATCACGACGCCGCTCAGCAGCGTGAACCGATTGCTCCATAGGGTGCGGAGGAGCTTTGACATATCCCTGTTCTTCTCCCATCGGTGCCGCTTCATAGGAGGGCTGTCCCCTCATGAAGTGAGCCTATGATATGATGAAATATATTATATCATAGACGCGGCGGAAAAGTAAGGGAGCCGCTGATAAATAGTAACGCAGTCGTCCCCGTTTGACGGAGAAGAAAGACTGCGAAGCGGCAAAATGGCACAAGAACGGGGCTGCTGCACGGCGTTTTGCGCGTTGTGCAGCAGCCCCGAGATAAGCGTCCTTAATAGACCTCGATTGTCATGCCCGCCTGGATATCGTCCTTCACGAGCGGTGCGTCGCCCTGCAGCATGATACAGCCCGGGCGCTCCGCCGTATCACCGCCCTTGAACGAAAGCGTGCAGTGCCCCATCTCCCTGAGCGTATCGAGTGCCTCGTCGCCGATCGCCGTAATCGTGAACGCCTTGTCGCAGACCACCATCGTATCGCCGACGGCGGGATCTGCATTATAGTTTCCCGGCGTGTGAAGGACGGAGAACGATGCCAGCTCTGCCGGCGCATTGTTGTTGAAGATAATGATGAAGTTGGTCTCCGGATTGTCGAGGAAGAGGAGCGCCTCATCGCCCCAACTCGTGATTTCGCAGTGGTATTTCATGCTGTATCCTCCTGCTGTATGAAATGTTCCGTTCCTGTCAATCTCAGCCGCGCGTCTTGCCGCCCGCGACGTTGTAGGTGACGCCGTGGATGTAGGAGGCACGGTCGGAGGCGAGGTAAACGACGAGGTCGGCAACCTCGGAGAGCTTGCCGCTGCGTCCGAGCGGTGTGGTCTTCGTGCTTGCATAGCCCTTGCGCAGATCGTCGACCGTGATGCCGCGCGTGTAGGCGAGTGCTTCCTCATAGGCAAGGGTACGCAGCCCCGTCGCTTCGAGAATGCCGGGCGCAACGCCGATGACGCGCACGCCGTACTTGCCGAACTCCTTCGCCCACGAGCGTGTGAAGGAGTTGACGGCGTTCTTTGTCGCGGCGTAGATGCTCTGCCCCTCGGAGCCCTCGATGCCGCTCTCGGAGCTCATGTTGATGAGTACGCCGTGTCCCTGCGCGACGAGTTCGCGTCCGACTGCCTGTGCGCAGAGGTAGACACCCTTCAGGTTGACCGCCGTGACCTTCTCGAATACGCTGTCGTCCAGTTCGTATTTTCCGTGCGGATCCTTCGGGTCGACGAGGAGGCGCGGGATGTTGATGCCGGCGTTGTTGACGAGAATGTCGATGCTGCCGAACCGTTTCTTTGCCTTCTCCACCATTGCCTCGACGCTCGCCCGCTTCGTCACATCGGTGACAATATAGAGCATCTTGCCGCGTTTGTCTTCAAATGTGGGAGCCTCGGGGTTCATATCGCAGACGACGACATTCGCTCCCTGCTCCAAAAAGCCCTCCGCGACCGCCTTGCCGATGCCCGACGCGCCGCCCGTGACGATGGCCGTTTTTCCTTCGAGATGCAACCAGCTCATAATCTATTCTCCTTCTGCACGATTTTCCAGCAAACCAGCTCAGTTCTCGTAAAGTCCCGCGCTCGCAACCCACGCGATGATGACCGCAAGAGGACCTGTCATGAAGCGCGAGTAGAGGACGGCGGGCACGCCGATCTCGACAGTCTTTGCGTCCGCCTCGGCGAGGCCGAGCCCGACGGGGATGAAGTCGCAGGCGCACTGCACGTTGATCGCAAAGACTGCGGGGAGCGCGAGGTTCGGCGGGATGTGCCCGAGTCCGATCTCAACGCCGATGAGCACGCCGACGACCTGCGCGATGACCGCCCCTGGCCCAAGGAATGGGGA
The DNA here is from genome assembly GCF_001717585.1 of Selenomonas sp. oral taxon 920. NCBI lineage: Bacteria > Bacillati > Bacillota > Negativicutes > Selenomonadales > Selenomonadaceae > Selenomonas > Selenomonas sp. oral taxon 920. Next base: position 2,334,119 of record NZ_CP017042.1, on the reverse strand, counting down.
GAGGAGCGGGAAGGAGCAGATCAGTGCGAGGATGACAAGCCCGATCGGAGATGCCGCGAGCGGCGAGACGAAATGCGCCACGAAGTCGCCGAAGCCCGAGCCGAGGATGACGCCGATGAGCATGGAGACAAATGCCATGAACGGCAGAATCGTTGTGATAAGCGTATTGATGGACTCGCGCCCCGCCTGATAGAACGTCGCGACGATGCCGCCCATCATCTGTCCGACCTTTGCCATGAGACTGCCGGACTGCTCTGTGATCTTCTTCGAGGTGTCGTACTTCGGCTTTGCTTCCTCCGTCTGCGCCGCTGCGGGAGCTGCTGCAGGCGCGGCTGTACCGTCGCTGAATGCGATGTTTGCGGGCTTGACTGCCGAGACGTAGATGTCGGGTTTGATGTATTGCGCGAGCGGACCCGAGGGGCCCGTCTGCTTGATGTTGATGGTGAAGATGCGCTTCTGCGGATAGATGCCGCAGCGCAGTGTACCGCCGCAGTCGATGACCGCTGCGAGGATCTCATCCTCGGGGACGCTGGTCTTGAAGCCGTCCACGACCTCCGCGCCCGTCATCTCGCCAAGGCGCACGGCAACATCAGAGATCACGCCGCCCGTGATGTTGACGATCTTGTTCCGCTTCTCATCCGGCGTGAGGGCAAGAGGCCCGCCAAAGCCGCCCGAGCCTGCCGATACGATGACGCTCTTGTATTCGCTCATGATATGTTCTCCTCTCCGATTGCCTTAGCTCTTGAGCACTGCGGGTTCTTTGCTGAGCTGCACGCCCTGTTGACGCTGCACATATGCTGTCGTAAAGTCCGTCAGCCAGCCGCGCAGGAAGTTGACAATGAGACCGACGAGCAGATAGCGCAGTGCGAGATCGGTGTACGGCAGTCCGAGTGTGGTGATGCCGTTCGCAACGCCGAGGAAGACGAACATCTCGCCCGGGTTGACATGCGGGAACATGCCGTTCATCGTGTGGCATGCGGAAGATGCCGCCGCATAGTAGGAGGGTTTGTAGTACTCGGGCAGGAATTTGCCGAGCGAGAGCGCCATCGGATTGCAGAGGAAGAAGACGCCGATGAACGGGAGTACGACATAGCGCGAGATGGGGTTGCCCGCACAGAGGTGGGCGAACTTCTCGACGCGCTCGTTGCCGACGAAGAGCACAATCGCATTCATCGCGACGAGCAGGCAGACGAGGGTCGGGATGATGCCTGTGACCCATCCGATGAGGGTTTCGCCGCCCTTATTGAACATGCCGATGAAGCCCTCGGCAAAGAGAATCAAGGTATCCATGAACGTGTCTCCTTTCCTGTGGAAACGAAATCAAGTCAGATTTATGCGTGACCGGCAAGGGCCTCCCCCTGCTCCTGATAGATGATGTACTCCTCGCGTGCACCGAGTACGGCACGGCGCGTCTGACGGTCATAGGAGACGAGATCCGCCTCCGTGAGATCGAGCAGATTTCTGCCCGTGAAATCATCAAAGGTACGAAAGCCCGCAAATACGGTGACGCCCTTCATGATCTCACCGCGCACGATGCTGCATGCGGGGTCGATGACGAAGAGGACGATTGCCCCTGCGACGAAACGCCCTTTTTCCTTGCCGATGGCGACGCGTCCCTCGCGGCGCATCTCCTTTACATGCGCCGCGAAGCGCTGAAACTGCAGGATGCTCAGGACAAGTTGGAGCACCCACATGAGTACGGCAATCAGAGCAAGCCAGAGCATAGGGATCGTTCCTTTCGTCATTCGTTCAATAAAATCTTTGCAGTCTCCTCATCCGTGATGAGGACGTTGATGAAATGTCCGCGCAGTGCTCCGAGGATCGCAGGCACCTTCTCGCGCGATGCCGCCATGCCGATGCTGTAGTCGAGTGCACGGAGGCGTTCGAGCTCGACGGCGATGATGCGGTCATGGAACTCTGTGGTGACGGGTTTTCCTTGGATGTCGTAGAACATGGAGCAGATCTCGCCGACCACACGCTCCCGCAGCAGGCTCTCAATCGCCTCTCTGCCGAAGCTGCCCATCCAGACGAGATTCGAGGACTTTACGGGTGCACCGATGCCGACGATGCCGATGTCAAGCTTCTCCCAGAACTGCATGATCTGCTCGAAGTTCACATCTTGGCGGATCGCTGCTGCAATCTCCGCCGTACGGGCAATTGCAGGCGCGTAGATGTAGTGACTGCGTCCGCCGAACGCATTCGCGAGTTCATAGCAGAGCGTGTTCACATGGAGATCGCTGTCGACGCTCTCAGGGCCGCCGTCGAGCGGAACAAAGTCCGCGTCGATCGGGTGCAGCCGCTCCGCCGCCGCATAGCGCGTCAGCTCGCGGATGCTCGTCCCCCATGCAAGGCCGATGGTCTGCCCGTCGGTCACAATGCGCCGCAGGAGACTCAGCCCCGCCTGTGCCATGCGGCTCTTGACCTGCGCGAGGTCGATGCTGCGGGCGACGACGTATGCCTCTCGAAGTCCGAAGCGACGCTCAAGTGCGCTTTCAAGTTCCTCGTTGCTGTCCGTCTCGACGGTGATGCGGACAATGCCCGCCGCAAGTGCCCGCTTGAGATACTTGCTCACCGTTGTGCGGTCGACACCGAGGCGTGCGGCGATCTCGCTCTGCTTCAAACCATCTGTATAGTAGAGGTTTGCCGCCTTGATCAGGATTCGTTTATCCACGGCCTGCATATTGTTTTCCTCCTAGGAGAATTCATCTTCACATTTGTGAAGGGCTAGCGCTATTGTCGTCCTGACAAGCTGAATATAGCGCGAAGCTGAAAATAAGACAAGAAAAACCGCCGTAAAATCTGTATTTCACAGCGGTTTTTCGTTATTTTTAAGTTTTATTGTCACGTTTGTGAAACTATCGTCTCGTATGTGATGATAGAGCTTCTACGCGTGGAATCCGGAGAGGTCGAGGGCGTCAAAGTCCGCGATGAGCTCCCGTACGGTGCGTTCAATCGCGTCCGCACCGCCTGCGGCATCCGCCTCGATATTGAGCGGCATGTTCGGGTCGTGCAGCGACATGCGCAGCAGCGCCCAGCCGCCGTCAAACACGATGCGCACGCCCTCGTAGGAGGGGCTGGCGATCGTGAGCCCCTTTGCCTTTGCGCGTGCTTCGAATGCGGCAAGCACCTCCTGCCCGTAGGCTTTCGGATCGCTTTGGCCGAGGATCTTGATGCGGATCTCGCGTGCCTCAGCGGGGTGGCGGAGGTTTGCGATGAGATCGTCGAGGGTTCTCCCCTCCGCACGTGCCTTTGCCGCCGCGATGAGGAGCTTGACGGCGAGATAGGCACCGTCGTCGAGGTAGTAGTTCTCGCTGAGTGCCCCGTGCCCCGAGGTCTCAATGGCGAGGGGGGAAACCTCGCCCGCCTCGTTGCGGCGGATGCACTCGTTGATGACGTTCTTGTAGCCGCGCATGTAGCGCAGGTGCTTCAGATGCAGGTCATGTTCGAGGAAGTCATGCAGCCCGTCCGAGGTCACAGAGTCTGTGATGATGGTCGAGCCGGGGTAGTCCGGTGCGAGGATGGCTGCCATCATGGCGATCAGGGCGTTGCGGCTGACATCGGTGCCGTCCGCGAGGACAGCGCTCATGCGGTCGACGTCGGTGTCGAAGATGAGCCCGAGGTCGGCATCGTTCTCGATGACGGCCTCCTTGATCGCACGCATGGCTTCTGGGTCCTCGGGGTTCGGAATGTGGTTCGGGAAGTGTCCGTCGGGGTCAAGGAACTGGCTGCCCGAGGTGTCCGCGCCGAGCGGCGTGAGGATGCGTCCTGCAAAGAAGCCGCCCGCGCCGTTGCCCGCATCGACGACGATCCGCATGCCCGCGAGCGGCTTTTCTGCGCCGCCGAGTGCTGTGCGGATTTTGCCGACAAGGTGATCGCTGTAGCGGCCGATGAGGTCGAATTTCAGCACGTTGTCGAGGCTGCCGTGTGCCTCCTCCGCCTCGGCAGCGTAGGCGAGGATCTTCTGGATGTCGGCCTTGTCTGCGCCGCCCTCGGCGGTGAAGAATTTCAGTCCGTTGCGGTTGTAGGGGAGGTGGCTCGCCGTGATCATGATGGAGCCGTCCGCCGCTGTGTCCTCGAAGATGGTCGCCATGAACATGGCGGGCGTGGAGGCGAGCACGCAGTCAATGCCGTGTGCGCCCGTGTGTGTGAGCCCCGTGAGGACGCAGTCCTTGATGGCGAGTGCGGAGATGCGCGAGTCGTGGCCGACAGCGATCTGCAGCTCGGCGGGCTTCTTGCCGGTCTTCTCCGTGAGGAGACGAACAAAGCCCTTTGCAATGCGGTTTGCCGCCTCGGGGGTGAGGGTGACGGGCTCGCCTTCGACTCCCGGGACGGCGACACCGCGGATGTCGCTGCCGTTCGCGAGCTTCTTGAAATCATCGTGCGTCAATGGCATTGGGATTCCTCCTTTGATTATTTTGGCGTTATGCTTTCGTACCGTGCAGGCTCTGCTGGGGGTTCGCTTCGGAGCATCACACGGCACGCACGATTCGCAGATCACTATGCACCGAAGAACTCCTCCTCGAGGGCGATGCAGAGGGTATGGTAGATCGGGAGGTGGTACTCCTGTATCATATATGTCTCCTCGGCGGGTGCCTTGATCACAATGTCGGCGTAGCCGCCCATGACGCATTTGCCGCCCGATGCGCCCGTGAGTGCGATCGTCGTGAGCCCCAGTGCCTTCGCCATGCGGAAGGCGTAGAGCACGTTTTTCGAGTTGCCCGAGGTCGTGATGCCGAGCAGGACATCCTCGGGCTTTCCAAGTCCCAAGACCTGCTGTGCAAAGGTGAGGTCGGGTGCCTGATCGTTCGAGAACGCCGTGCTGATCGCGAGCTGCGAGGGCAGCGAGATCGCGGGGAGTGCGCCCTGCAGGTTCTGCATAAAGTAGTCGACGGTCTTTGGATCGGTCGCGTCGCATGCCTCGTGCAGCTTCTCAATCAGATCCTCGTCGAGGTGGCGCGGCAGGAGAAAGCCCTTCATCAGCTCGCCGACGATGTGCTCCGCATCCGATGCACTGCCGCCGTTGCCGCAGACGATCAGCTTGCCGCCCGTACGGCAGCTCGTCACGAGTGCCTCAATCGCGGCGCGGATATCTGTGCCGCAGACCTCGAGCGCGGGATAGCGCGCGATGAGCGTGTCTACGGCGGCGCAGGAAGAATCTTTCATTTTTGTTGCTCCTTTGTGGCTGGTGTTTGTATTTCTTTTATTATGGATGATATGAACGGCTTTTTCAAGGGGAAAACGGTGATAAATATGGGAAAGGAGAACGGTATTTGTTTAAATTTATAGTTATTTATAGCTATTTTATGGAATTTGTTTTTATTGTTTTCTGAGGACGCAGATGTGAAGCGGTGATGGTGATGAGACGTCAGAAAAGTAATGAAAACGCCCCGCAGATGCATATCTGCAGGGCGTTTATGTCTTTGCTGCTACCGGCTGCGGTAGTGGTCGGCAATCGCACGCGGGCTGTCACCGGCGAGACCCGTGTGTACGGGCGCTGTGTAGGATGCGGGTGCGCCCTGCGGACGTATGTCCGTGATGGGTGGCTGCGGTGCTGCCGCCTGCTGCGGACGTGCCGCACGCTGGTAGACGTTCTCCTCCTTGCGGCCGCGGAAACGGTTCCAGAGCCAGCGGATTGCCATGAAGGCGACCACGGCGATCGCGACGTTCGCAAGGACACCGAGGATGTCGGCGAGGAAGCCGCCGCCCATGCCGAACATGGAGGCAAGCAGTCCGCCGAGCATCATGCCGCCCGCGAGGAGGCCGATGTTCCGCAGGGTGTTGCCCCAGCCTGTGCCCTTCTGTGCCGCTCCTGCGGCATTCGGTGTATTCGCCTTTGCGCCTGCGGCGGGCGCGTTCTTGTCGAGCTGATTTACGCTCTTGGAGGGAGCGTAGCCCGCGCCGTTGCCGGAGACAGATTTGCTCTGGCTGCCGCTCTGGGTGCTCGGTGCCGCCTTCGGCGCGGGCGCAGACTTCGGTGCGATGCGCGCACCGCCCTTTGCCGCCTCGGCCTGCGCGCCGAGGGTGCTCTGCACGGTCTGCGGGAGGATGAGGGGGGCGGTAAAGGTCAGCGAGCCGACCATCGCCGCAGCGATAAGTTTCTTTAGGTTCATTCGATGTTCTCCTTTAATATATCATTCGATACGGGGATAGCCCCGGTATTCGTAACCGAATTGAAAAACGCAAATTAATACCTTGACGAGCGGTGCTCCGTAGCAAACCCTAGTGGAGCAAGCGGGAAAAAGTGTGCGACCCGCCCCCTGCGGATTTTGACCGTTCAAGCGAAGCGCGTTTGAAATCCGCAGGTATTGGGGAATCACGAACGCAATGATGTTGTTCAGATTGGTGCAGATTTTCCGTCCTATCAAGGAGATAAACCGGAAGCATAGCAGTGGCTATGCTGAGGATTTATCGACACAGAGAGGGCGAAAAAGATGTGCCAAGATGGATAACTGAATGCGTCCGTGATTCCCCTCGCGGACGAGCACACGACCGCTTGCGTAACGAGGCGTTCTGCGAGGAGCACGCGAGGATGCCTTACTCCCGATAGGACTTTACATCCTCGGGGAAGGCGTAGATCTCGCCGACGGTGTCGAGCTCGCCCGAGAGATAGCGGTCGATGTCGTCCACGTCGATGTAGAGCTTGCACTCGATGTCGAGATAGCCCTGCTCGCGTCCGTCGGAGAGGTCGCGGATCGCCATGAGCTTCTCGCGGAGCTTCAGGAGGTCGGTGCGCGTCGCGTGCACATCGAGGCGCAGCTGCGGCACGCCGTATTCTTTGAGGACTTCATCCATGGTCATGCGTTGTGACATTGTATTTTCCTTTCGTTTTACCGAGAATCTGACTATTTGTCTTTTATACTATCCAGTGATGCTGAATTTTGACTGAATGCTTCCGCAGAGGCTGTGTTCCCGCGCTGTTTTCGCAGGGCGAGGAGGGCAGCGGTGAGAGCACGCTTCTCGTGAAGGCAGCTTTCGTAGTCGAGATCGCCTATGGCGCACTGCATCCGAGCATCGAGGGCGCGCACCGCCGACTCCGTACGCCGTATGGCATCATTCAGATCAGACATGGCGCTTCCTCCCTCTGTCGTATTGTAGCAGTTTTGGGAAAAATTGTCTACATTTGCCTATCAACCTATGGTATAATGAGAATTATTGCAAAATGAGAAGAGGTTTCGCTTTGAAGAAGCTGTTCTATGAGAACGTACGTGAAAATACGCTCGCGCTCGAGCGCTCGCAGAAAGTACAGCGCACGCGCTTCATTCTTGCGCGCACGCTTGTCTTTCCCGCGATGCTGATCGTTCTGATTCACGGTTATGATATGGGCTCGGCAGCAGAACTCCTGATCGGCGGGTTTCTGCTGCTGCTCTTTGCCGTGCTTGTCGCGCGGCATCGGAAACTGGAGCGCCTGCTCCTTCTGACGAAGGCATACCTCGCGGTGACGGCGGGCTACCTTGAGCGCTTCTCGGGTGCGTGGAAGACGCTGCCCGAGGATGGTGCCGCCTATGGGAAGGAGAAGCGGCCGCCGGATCGGGATCTGCATATCTTCGGCACGGCATCGCTCTATCAGTACCTCTGTGCGGCGCGGACGCAGGCAGGGCGGGAGCGCCTTGCGGCGGCACTCACGGCAACGCCGCGTGATCTCGAACGGACGCGGCGGCGGCAGGCGGCGGTGGCAGAGCTCCTCGCACATCCTCTGCTCTGCATCGAACTGGAGGCGCGCGGGGCGCGCCTGCCTGACGGGCACGATACGCGCGCGCTGGCGGAGGAGTTTGCACAGCCCCTCAAAGGTTCATTAAAGCTTATCTCTTGTATTGGCATTGTATTTGCAGTCGCCTGCACGATATCGTTTCTCTGGGCGGCTTTCCTGCACGGCCCGTGGGCACTGCCGCTCATACTCTTCATGTTCAACCTGACGGTCGCGATGGCGTTCTATCCGCGTACCCAGCGCGAGCTCGCGCCGCTTGGCCGTATGGCGCGTGAGCTCAGGCTCTACGGCAGGATTTTCTATGCCCTTGAGCGTGCTCCGCTGCGCGGGGAGGCATTCGCGGCAGTGCTTGCGCCGCTCTTTGCGCCCGTCCGTGCGCGGCAGGCACAGAGCAGACTGACGACGCTCGCCCAGTGTGCGGCGATGCGGCGGAACTTTGTCTTTTTCGTCCTTGCCAACGGACTTCTCCTCTGGGATCTGCACTGCATGGCGTATTTCTCACACTGGCGCATCCAAGCGGGGGCTGCGGCGGCGGGGTGGCTGAAGGTCTGGGCGGAGGTGGAGGTGCTGCTCTCGCTCGCACGGATCGGGCATACACGTGAGGTGCACGCATTTCCACGATTCATCGACGGAGATGCACCGCAGCTCATGGCAGAGGGCGCGATGCCGCTCGTGATTCCCGAAGAGGCGGCGACGCCGAACGATGCGCACCTCACGGCGGGCACGCTCGTCATTACGGGATCGAATATGTCGGGCAAGACGACGTATATGCGTACGCTTGGCTCGAATGCCGTACTTGCATACGCCGGCGCGCCTGTATGTGCAAAGTCCTTTGCGCTGACGCCGATGGCGGTCTACACGTCGATTCAGATCAGTGATGATCTCGCGGGCGGGATTTCGACGTTCTATGCCGAGCTGCTGCGCATCAAGAAGATGATGACGTACAGCAAGCGCTGCAAGCCGATGCTGATTCTCATCGACGAGATCTTTCGCGGGACGAACTCCGCCGACCGCATTGTCGGTGCGCGCGAGGCGATCCGCCGCCTGACACTGCCGCACGCGATCACGATTGTGACGACGCATGACTTCGAGCTGTGCGACCTCGAACGCGAGGGCGTTCCTGTGACGAACGCGCATTTCGAGGAACACTATGAGGGGGACAAGATCCTCTTTGACTTCAAGATTCGCGAGGGACGCTGCCGCACGACAAACGCGCAGTACCTGCTGCGGATGGCGGGCATCATGGGGGAGTGAGGGAGGCGCTTGTTGCTTGCTGTCGTGACATCCCTTGTAAAATCTGCTATAATAGGGAAGACTTTTACATAAGGAAGAGAATACGGCAAATTACCGCTGAAAGGATATGGAATGAGTGAGCAAGGTGCAAGACCCGCCGCAACGGCGGGGGTAATGACCGCTGCTGCGGTGGTCTATGCGCTCGCGGCGATCTATCTGCCCATGCTGACAATGATGATGGGGCTGCTCTGGCCGGTCTTTATCGCTCTTGTTACAGTGCGTGAGGGGCTCCGCTGGGGCATGCTCGCAGCTGCGGCATCACTCCTCCTGACGATGCTGTTTGCGACGCCGGTGACGGGGGCGTTTTTCGTGCTCTCGTTCGCGCCGACGGGACTGGTGCTCGGGGCGCTCTTCCGGCGTGGAGCAGACCCCATGCGTGCACTCGTGGGCGGTGGACTCGCCTCCCTTGCCGGGAAGGCGGCTGCCGCCGGAATGATGTTCCTCATCTTCGGGCTGAACCCGTTTGACATCTCCATGGCAAATGAGACGATGGACGAGACGCTTGCGGTGTACCGCTCCCTCGGCATGAACGAGGCACAGCTGGAGGAGACGCGCGCGGCATCGGCGCAGGTGCTCGAGTTGTTCGTACTCATGCTGCCAGCGCTCTTTCTCGGCAGTTCCGTGATCGAGGTGACGGCGTGCTTTGTCGTTCTGCGCAAGGTGCTCCACCGTCTCGGAATTCCTGCGGCACGGCTGCCCGCATTTACGGAGTGGCGGCTGCCCGTATTCTTCTCCTACCTCTTTGCGTTCTCCCTGATCGGCATTTACTGGGGGACGACACGCGATATTGCGTGGCTCTATCAGGCGGCACTCAACGGATATCTGATCTCGTTTATTGCGGGACTCGTGCAGGGCATCTCCCTCATGCAGTTCCTGATGCAGCGCTTTCAGGTATCGTCCTTTGTGCGCGTTCTGATCTATGTATTCATTGCTCTGAACGGTTTTATGGCACAGATCATCTCGTGGACGGGGCTGTTCGATATCGCAGTCGACTATCGGAAAAAATTTCGTAAAAGCCAATAAGCAATACTTTGTATATACATTATCCATATAAAGAAGGTGTTTCTATGCCGCGGAATCTATCCGCGTGGATCGATCTCACGATCCATCTGATCGTCATGCTCGCGCTTGCGCTCGTGACGTTCTGCTATAATTCCTACGTTGGAGCGTCGGCACTCCTCGTCTGGGCGCTTCTTGCCGCATTCGCGTGGGAACGTTGTCGAGACAGAGAACGGCGATTTGATCGCTACTGTACGGGCATTATCCGCAATGTAAACGATGTGATGAACTATGCCGTGGATCGGCTCCCGCAGGCAATCCTCGTTGTGGAGAAGGAAGGACATCTTGAATGGTGCAACCGGCAGGTCGCGGAGTATCTTGGCGGCGTGAAGCCGGAGCAGGGAACGCCGGTGGCGGACTTCTGGCAGGATTTCAAGATCGAGGGCATCTGGGGGACGGAGGGCGAGTATCGCTTCGCACATGAGGGACGCACCTATCATGTCTATCATCGTACGGTGCCGACACCGCCCCAGATGGATCCTCTGATGGCGTTCTATGTCGAGGACGAGACGGAGCTCGCCGATCTGGAGAAACGGTTTCACGCGAGCCGGACAGCGCTCCTCTACATTCAGATTGATAACTATGACGAGATCATGCAGGGGCAGACGGAGACAGAGCGGTCCATGCTCCTGCTCGCTGTGCGTGAGCGTCTGGATGCGTGGATGAACGCCCTTGGCGGGTTCATGCGGAGCATCTCCGACGGCGAGTTTGTCGCGCTGCTCGACCGCGCATCCCTTGACCATGCGATCGCGGAGAAGTTCGATATCCTCGATCAGGTGCGCAAGATTGTCAACTCGAAGGGGCTTCCCGTGACGCTTTCCATCGGGCTCTCGCTTGCGGCGGAGCAGTCGCTGAAGGAACTCGGCGAGGAGGCGGAGGCAAAACTTGACCTTGCACTCGGGCGCGGCGGCGATCAGGTTGCGGCGGTCATCAGCGGCAAGACGCAGTTCTTCGGAGGCAAGGCCAAGGCGGTAGAAAAGCATACACGCGTCAAGGCGCGCGTAGTGGCACACGCGCTGCGCGACATCATGGAGAGCGCGGACGAGGTCTATGTCATGGGTCACCACAATGAGGACTATGACTGCTTCGGTGCGGCAATGGGAGTTGCGTGCATGGCGCGCGCACTCGGCAAACCTGTGCACATTGTGCTCAGCGATATGAATGAGGGTATTGACCGCATTCTCGACATGGTGGGGAAAGATGAGGCGTATGACGGACTCTTCGTTCGTCCCGGCGATATTGCGGGGGTCGCCTCACTTACCGCTCTGCTCGTGGTAGTGGATGCGCACATCCCGCACATCCTCGCCGATCCGACGCTGCTTGACCGCATTCCAAAGATTGTCGTGATCGATCACCACCGCCGCAGCGAGAACTTCGTCAAGAACCCGCTGCTTGTCTACATTGAGACAGCATCGAGTTCTGCGAGCGAGCTGGTGACAGAGCTGTTGATGTACTTCGGTGACAGCGTCCGACCGACGCGTCTCGACGCGACGGCGCTCTACTCGGGCGTTGTGGTGGATACGAAGAATTTCAGCGTCGGCGCGGGGGTTCGCACATTTGACGCAGCGGCATATCTCCGGCGCGCAGGTGCAGACCCCGTGCTCGTGCGGGCGCTGTTCCAGAGCGACTATGAGACGACAGTGGCACTCGCGCGCGCCAAGGCGAATGCGGAGTATTTCCCCGGCGGCCTGATCGTCGGGAGCATCCCCGAACGTCTGCCGAACGGGCAGATCATTGCGGCGCAGGCGGCAGACGGAATGCTGCGCGTGGACGGAGTGCGGATGAGCATCTACGTATTCCAGCTGCCGGGCGATGTCGTGGGCATCAGTGCGCGCTCGACGGGCGAGATAAATGTTCAGGTGATTATGGAGGCCTTCGGCGGCGGCGGGCACGCGAATGTGGCGGGCGCGCAGGTGAAGGGCGTACCGATCTCTGTGGTGCGCGGCAATGTCGTCGAGCGTGCGAGGGCATATATAGAGGAGAGTGACCAAAGTGAAGGTAATACTGCAGGCGGACGTTAAGAACATCGGGAAAAAGGGCGAGATCGTGGAGGTTGCGGACGGCTACGGGCGCAATTTTCTCCTGCCGAAGAAGCTGGCACTGCCCGCGAGCAGTGAGAACGTGAATGTCGCGAAGGCACAGGCGGGAGCGAAGGCGCGAAAAGATGCGATGGAGGTCGATGAGGCAAAGCTTATGGCGGCGCAGCTCGAAAAGGTTGCGGTGGAGATCCCCGTGCGCATCGGTGAGAACGGGCGCCTCTTTGGTGCGGTGACGGGTAAGGATGTCGCCGAAGCGCTGAAGAAGCAGAATATCGATATCGATCGCCGCAAGATCACAATTCGCGGTGAGGTCGTGGGCGAGGGCCTCTACGAGGCAGTCATCAAGGTGCATCCGAACATCTCCACGACGATCAAGATTCATGTGAAGAAGGAATAGACACGGTGTCGAGTCCCCTTCACAAACGCCTCGCTGCACAAGCGATCGGGTGCTTGCTCGACTAGATTGGCTGCAGGGGATCCCCTCAGTATATGTCACAGCGGTCAATTTTCCTGTATCGATGTTTACGTTGGGCAGAACGGCACAACAATTTCATCCAATGGGCTGATGAAGGCAATCTTCATCAGCTTTTCTCACCAAAGGAAACATTTCTATGTCATTTTTTAAAGATTTATTCGGCAGCGACGGCAAGAAGGAAAAGCCGCCCGAGCTTGCCCCCGAGGCGCGGATGGATGCGGAGATTGCCGCGATCTTTCGCATGCTCGCGGACACGATGGGGACAGAGCGTCTCGTCATTCAGGCGGGCAAGATGAATGCAATGTCACTCATGCGGTCGGAGAACCGTCGTGAGCGTGTGCTTGCCCTCATGCGGATTCTCGAAGAGGATCCGCTGCTCTCCCCGCCGCCGTCCGAGGCGGAGATTCCGGAGATCTTGAATCGTATGACGGAACAGCTGGCGAGCATCCTCGCACGGCGTGATCTTGAGGACCGCATTGAGCGCAAGGTGAATGAGAAGCTCGAAAAGGATCATGAGGAGTACGTGGACGATATCCGCCGGCAGGTGATCTCGGAGGAGAGCCCCGGCACGGAGTCGCCGCATGACAAGAAAAAACGTGAGGATCTGGAGGCGCTCGAGAATATTCACCTCACGCAGTCGGTGATGGAACTTCTGCGTCCGCAGAGTTTTGATGAGATCGTCGGGCAGGAGCGTGCCGTGCGCTCGCTCATGGCGAAGCTCTCCTCACCCTATCCGCAGCACCTCCTCCTTTACGGCCCGCCGGGTGTGGGCAAGACGACGGCGGCACGTCTCGTGCTTGAGGCGGCGAAGAAACGTACCGTATCACCGTTCGCGGAGCACGCACCGTTTGTGGAGACGGACGGGACGACGCTGCGTTGGGATCCGCGCGACATGACGAATCCCCTGCTCGGCTCCGTGCATGACCCCATCTATCAGGGCGCACAGAAGAGCCTCGCGGACAGCGGCGTCCCCGAGCCGAAGCCCGGCCTCGTGACGGATGCGCACGGCGGCATTCTCTTCATCGACGAGATCGGCGAGATGGACGAGATGCTGCAGAACAAGCTGCTCAAAGTCCTCGAGGATAAGCGTGCATACTTTGAGTCGGCGTACTACGACCCTGACGACAAGCGCGTGCCGCCCTACATTCAGAAACTCTTCGAGGAGGGGGCACCGGCAGACTTCGTCCTCATCGGCGCGACGACGCGCGAGGCGGATCATATCAATCCCGCCCTGCGCTCGCGCTGTGCGGAGATCTACTTTGAGCCGCTGACCCCCGCACACATTCGGACGATTGTGGAGAATGCGGCGCAGCGCTTGAATGTCTCGCTTGCAGAGGGGGCGGCGCAGCTCATCAGTGAGTACACAATCGAGGGGCGCAAGGCGATCAACATTCTTGCCGATGCTTACAGTCTCGCACTGAATCGGCTTGCGGATGCGGAGATTGAACAGATTGTTTCACGTGAAACAATCCGGCAGAAAGAACATCCTTCTGACGAACTGAAGGAAGACACTGCTTCCTCTGAGGAAAATGCTTCACGTGAAACAGTGGAATCCCCCGTAGAGGGCGCATTGGAGAAAACGAACGATGTTTCACGTGAAACAACAGGACCGCACCTGCTTGTGACCAAGGACGACATCTACGAGGTTGCACAGGTCAGCCGCCTCTACCAGTTCGGGCGGAAGAAAGCGTCGGATACGTCTGCGGTCGGCAGGGTGTTCGGCCTAGGCGTTTCAGGTTTCCTCGGCTCGATTATCGAGATTGAGGCGGTAGCATTTCCCGCCGCAGAGGCAGGGAAGGGGACAGTACGCTTCAACGAGACGGCGGGCAGCATGGCGAAGGACTCTGTGTTCAATGCTGCGTCGGTCATGCGCCGACTTACGGGGCACGACATCCACGACTACGACATCCACGTCAACGTGATCGGCGGCGGCAACATCGACGGCCCGAGCGCGGGCACGGCCATCCTTGCGGCAATCGTAAGCGCGGTGACGGGGGCGGCGATTCGTCAGGATGTGGCGGTCACGGGGGAGATCTCTCTGCAGGGAGAAATGAAACCGGTCGGCGGTGTGTTCGAAAAGGCCTACGGTGCACGACAGGCAGGAATTCGCACGCTTATCATCCCGTGGGAGAACAAGAAGGACATCCCCGAGGAACATCTGGGGCTTGTGATCCATCGCCTGAAAAAGGCGGAGGAGGCATTCGCCGTCCTCTTTGCAGATGAAACGTGGAAGGAGAAAGGAGAATCTCATGGCGGAAGGACGCATTCCACCGCAGAGCATTGAGGCCGAACTCTCCGTGCTTGGCGCGATGATGCTGAAGCCTGCGGCGGTCACGCAGGCGATCGAGCTGCTGCGCGCGGATGAGTTCTATCGGCAGGCACACCGCGCCGTATTCGAGGCAATGGAAGGGCTTGTGAGGGACGGTGAACCGGTCGATATCGTTACTGTCACCGAGTCGCTGAAGAAGAGCGGCCTGCTTGAACAGGTCGGCGGCATTACGTTCCTCGCAAATCTGACGAACAGCGTGCCGAGTACGGCGAATCTCGCGCACTATGCAAAGATTGTGAAGGAGAAGGCGATCCTGCGCTCCCTCATCGATGCGAGCACGGAGATCGCGGGTGCAGCATACGAGGCGAGTGAGGACATCGCAGAACAGCTCGATGATGCGGAACGGAAGATCCTCGCCATTGCAGGCGGACAGACGACGGGTGCGTTTGTTCCGATCAAAGATGTAGTCTTTGATGCCGTGGATCGCGTGAGCGAGCTTGCAAAAGCAAAGGGGGGCATCACGGGACTCTCCACAGGGCTCCAGACACTTGACTCCGTGACGCGCGGACTGCAGAAGTCCGACCTCATCATCGTCGCTGCCCGCCCCGCGATGGGAAAGACGGCGTTTGTCCTCAACCTTGCAACACATGTCGCACTACAGGGCGGAACGGTTGCGTTCTTCTCGCTTGAAATGCCGCGCGAGCAGCTGATGCACCGTATTTTCTGCGCCGAGGGACAGATTGACGCAACGCGCCTTGCCCGCGGCGAGCTCGACGATGAGGAGTGGGAGCGCCTCGTCAAGGTTGCCGACCGCATGATGAAGACGAATCTCTACTTCGACGACACGAGCAGCACGACTGTGCTCGATATTCGCACGCGTGCACGCCGCCTGAAGGCAGAGCACGGGCTCGACCTCATTGCGATCGACTATCTGCAGCTCATTCAGGCGCCGGGGCGTGCGGAGAACCGCACCCTCGCCGTTGCGGAGATGACGCGCTCGCTGAAGGTTCTTGCGCGTGAGCTCTCCGTGCCGATCGTTGTGCTCTCGCAGCTCTCGCGCGCTACGGAGGGACGTTCGGACAAGCGCCCCATGCTCTCCGATCTGCGTGAGTCCGGTTCCATCGAGCAGGATGCGGACATCGTCATGTTCCTCTACCGTGAGGACTACTACAACCAGGACACGGAGAACGCGAATATCACGGAACTCAGCATAGCGAAGCACCGCAACGGTGCAACCGACACGGTGAAGATGTTCTTTCAGAAAGAGTATACGCGCTTCCGCGATCTCACACGAGAAGGATAATCGACAGATTTGTTTCACGTGAAACATTTTAGCACCATCCCCTCAAAAAAGAGGGGATTTTTTTTGCTATTTGTGCTATGATGAGGAGAGTACGAAAGAATGGGTATGCGTTTATTCACGCATTTTACAAATGGGCAGGGGAGGAAGAGTCGTGTTAAAGAGCATTGCAATCATGACGAGTGGGGGCGACAGCCCGGGGATGAATGCTGCGGCGCGCGCGGTTGCGCGCACGGCGCTCTACGAGGGCGTGAAGGTCTGGGGCATCAATGACGGCTACCACGGCCTGCTCGAAGAGGACATGAGGGAACTGGAATCCAAGGACGTAGGCGACATCATCCAGCGCGGCGGCACCTTCCTCGGGACGGCACGCTGCAAGCGCTGGCAGACGCCGGAGGGACGCCGCCTCGGTCATGAAAACCTCATCAAGCGCGGCATCGAGGGACTCTGCGTGATCGGGGGGGACGGCTCCCTGCGCGGTGCACAGCTGCTCTCGGAGGAGTACGGCTTCCCCATCGTCGGTCTGCCGGGCACGATCGACAACGATGTCTGGGGCATGGATTACACGATTGGCTGTGACACGGCAGCGAATACGATCATTGACGCAATCAACAAGCTGCGCGACACAGCATCGGCACACCGCCGCGTGATCGTGCTCGAGGTCATGGGGCGCGGCAGCGGCTGGCTCGCACTCGTTGCAGGCATCTCGGGCGGCGCGGAGTACATCCTCGTGCCCGAGGAGAAGTTCGATCTGCAGCAGATCACGGACAGTCTCACGAGTGCCTACGAGCACGGCAAGCGCTACATCCTCATCGTCGTTGCCGAGGGCGCGGCGAGCGGGCAGGAGGTCTGCGACTACATCGCCAAACACACGGACATCGAGACACGCGTCTCCGTGCTCGGGCATATTCAGCGCGGCGGCTCGCCGACGGTCATCGACCGCGTGCGTGCCAGCCAGCTCGGAGAGCAGGCGGCGCTCGCACTCATCTCGGGGCTCTCGGGCGTTGTGTTCGGCTACAGCAAGGGCCATGTTGTCTCGGTCAACCTCTACGATGCGGTGAACAACAAGAAGGCACTCGACCCCGAGTATCTGCACCTCGCGAAGGTGCTGTTCTAAAACATTTCCACACTTCCGAAGAAAGGATGATCCCGTGGCAAAGATCATTGCGATCGCCAGTCAAAAGGGCGGCGTCGGAAAGACGACAACGGCAGTCAACCTCGCCGCCGCTGTTGCGCGCGCGAAGCGCCGCGTCCTGCTTGTTGACATCGACCCGCAGGGAAATGCGACGAGCGGCTTCGGCATCGACAAAAACATGCTGATGTCCACGACATACCGCGTCCTCATCGAGGGGCACAGCCTTCGGGAGTCAATTGTCGCCTCGGACTACCGCGTACACGTCCTGCCCGCCAACGTTGACCTCGCGGGGGCCGAGGTGGAGCTGGCGGAGCTCGAACGCCGCGAGACACGTCTGCGGGATGCACTTACCGTAGTGGAGCATGACTACGACTACATCTTTATCGACTGTCCGCCGTCGCTCGGCTTTCTCACGTTGAATGCACTCGCGGCGGCACACGCTGTCCTCATCCCCATCCAGTGTGAATTTTACGCGCTCGAGGGCGTGGCGCAGCTGATGAACACGATCACACTTGTGCAGGAGAGCGTCAACCCCGCACTCCGCGTGCAGGGCGTCGTCATGACCATGTACGACGGTCGGACACGGATCGCGACACAGGTTGTCGACGAGGTAAAGGGCGTCTTTGGCACGGCACTCTACAAGACATTGATTCCGCGCAACGTACGCCTGTCGGAGGCACCGTCCTTCGGGCAGCCCATCACCTCCTACGATATTACATCGCGCGGAGCGGAGAGCTATATTGCACTTGCGAGGGAGGTTATGAAGCGTGAAGAAGGCTAAGACAGGCGGCCTCGGGCGCGGCCTCGGGGCGCTCGGCCTCGGCAGAAACGCGCTTGCGGGCGGGCAAAAAAAGACGGAAACCATCGCCCCGGCAGAGGCGCAGGTGCAGACACCCGCGCCCGCATTGTCCGCGAGTACTCCCGCCGAACTCCCTGTGGATGCGATTCAGCCGAACCGATTTCAGCCGCGGCGCGAGTTCGATGAAGCAGCACTCGAGGAGCTGCGCGAGTCCATCGTGCGGCACGGGATTCTTCAGCCGCTCTCCGTTCGTGCCGTCGGCGACGGAAAGTATGAGCTCATCGCGGGCGAACGCCGCCTGCGTGCGGCACGCCTTGCAGGGCTCGGCGCCGTGCCCGTCGTTTTTCGCACGGCGTCGGATGCAGAGCTTGCAGAGATGGCACTCATCGAGAACATTCAGCGCGAGGATCTTAACCCGATCGAGGAGGCACGTGCCTACGAACGGCTCTTGACCGAGTTCCGTCTCTCGCAGGAGGAGCTTGCCCGCCGCGTGGCGCGCAGCCGCTCGGCGATTGCGAACAGCGTCCGCCTCCTGCGGCTCGCGGAGGAGGTACAGGCATTCGTTGCGAACGGAGTCCTCACAATGGGGCAGGTGCGGCCGCTTCTCACCCTCGACACGCCCACACTCCAACGTGAGGCAGCGGAGTACATCCAGGAGCACGAGCTCTCTGCGCGCGGCGCAGAGGCACTTGTCAAGCGCCTCGTCAAGGATCCGAACGCCCTTAAAAAGACGGCGGAGCCGGCAAAATCGGCACGCACGCCGGACATCTTCGTCCGCGAGGCGGAGGAGCGCCTGACACGAAGCCTCGGGACGAAGGTGCGCATACAGGAGGGGCGCGAAAAGGGAAAGGGAAGGCTCGAGATCAGCTATTTCTCGATGGATGACCTCGAACGCCTCCTGAGTCTGCTCACAGAGACCGAGGGCGCGGGGAAAGAGGACAAACGCGCTGCCCTGCGCGCCATCTCCACGCAGAACTTCACGGTGTGATGCTCCAAGAAAATGTAGGGAAGAAGGGTAGAAAGCATTGTTTCTAAACAATCTCGTTAACTATATTGCATCGCATGCGACGGTACTTTTGCTGACCTGCATGCTGCTGATACTGATCTTATTGATACTGGTTATCTACACAATGGTGCGTCTCTCGACGATGCGGGCGCGGTACCGCGAGATGATGCGCGGCTCGCAGACGGAGAACCTCGAGGGAATGCTGATCCAGCACATTCACGAAGTGGAGAAGGTCTCCGCGATCAACACGCGCATCCTCGAGGAGAACGAACTGATCCGCCAGTTCATCCGCAAATCTCTCGTACGCACTGCGATGGTGCGTTTCCGCGCGTTCGAGGACATGGGGGGCGATCTCAGCTATGCTGTCGCCATGCTCGACGCGAACAACGACGGGATCATCTTTTCGAGCATCTTCGCGCGTGCGGACTCGCGCAGCTACATCAAGCCGATCAAGGGCGGCTCCTCGGAGTACCCGCTGACGGACGAGGAGAAGGGCGTGCTGCGGGAAGCGATGGCGCAGCCGCTGCCGATCCAGTATTGAAATAGCACAGAAAACCTGCTGAAACTCAGCAGGTTTTCATTTTGTTCGGCTAGGATAGGGCGAAGGAAACGGACCACATCATAGCATAGGAGAACAGCTTGAACGAAGAAAAACGCTATAAAATCCAATTCATCGACAGCGAGGAGGATGTGACGCGCACTGTGCGCCTGTCGCTCCGCTCCCTACGCCTGATTGCCGTGGGGGCGGGCGCAGCGGTCGCCGTGCTCGCTGTCGGCGCGGTGCTCTCCATCTACACGCTGATGAACGGAGAAATGCACGCGTCTGAGACGGCACAGCTGCGCGAGGCGAACCGCATCCAACAGGAGCAGATCCTGCAGGTGTCGAAAAAGGCATCCGCCCTCCAACAGGATCTTGACAGTCTCCGCCGCGCCGAGGACGGGCTGCGTGCCATCGTCGGTGCACCGCCCGCCGCGGCGGACGAGACTGTGCAGGAGGGAACGGTCTCGC
The DNA here is from genome assembly GCF_001717585.1 of Selenomonas sp. oral taxon 920. Lineage (NCBI taxonomy): Bacteria > Bacillati > Bacillota > Negativicutes > Selenomonadales > Selenomonadaceae > Selenomonas > Selenomonas sp. oral taxon 920. Next base: position 2,314,030 of record NZ_CP017042.1, on the reverse strand, counting down.
CGACGGGCGGAGAGCAGCATGCGCCGACCACGGCGGATCTCTCCGAGGCACTTGAGATGATCGAGGAGCGTCTCGGTACGCGCCGCTCGTCCATCGACCTCCTCGCCGAGACCATGCGCAGGGAGTTCCCGGGGGCGGCATCCTATGCCTCGGACAGCGCACCGCACACGATGCCCTCCATCTGGCCGGCGGCGGGCTACGTCAGCTCGCCCTACGGTCTGCGCTTTGGCGGTACGGAGTTCCATCAAGGGATCGACATTGCCGCCGATATGGGCACGCCCATCGTTGCGACCGCTGACGGCATTGTCACGGCGGCAGGGTGGAACGGCGGCTATGGAAACATGGTCGATGTGGACCACGGCGGCGGCATTGTGACGCGCTACGGGCACGCCTCCGCGCTCGCCGTGACGGTTGGACAGCAGGTGCGGCGCGGTGAGGTCATCGCCTATGTCGGCTCGACGGGACGCTCTACGGGACCCCATGTTCACTACGAGGTGCGCGTTGATGGGCAGCCCGTCAACCCCGCAGGATATTTATAAGGGAGAATGCTATGAAATCCTTCATTTGTATGATTGCCGCAGGACTTTTTCTCCTGCCTGCATGGGGCGTGAGCGCGGAGAAGAAGGATATCCACGAGGTCATGATGGCAGAGGAGCACCACGGGAGCACCGCGCCCGCAGAGCGTGCATCGGACGAGGAGAGCGTCCTGGACGAGGAGATGGACGAGCTGGGGGATGAGCCTGCCGGTTCGCACGATGAAGACGGCACACTCCGCTCTGTGCCTGAGGGGCCAGCAGCACAGGATGCTGCCGAGGAGCAGTCCGCACCGCAGGACGGTGGGCACGGGATCGGCATTGCTCCCGTGGCATCCGACGCTGCCTACGGCGCGGCGACGGCGATCGAACCCGTGACGCTCGCGGACGGCGACTGGGTCTTTATCGAGGGGGACGAGCGGCGCGGCTGGTTCTTTGACCGCGCGAAGATGCGGCGCAATGGCGATGGGAGCATCTCCTACTGGCAGCTCATCCTCTACAATGACCTCGGCAAGGCGCAGTTCGTGAGTGCAATGCACGACGAAGCGTACCGCAATGTTGGCTACACACTTCAACGGCGCGTGCTCGACCCGAAGAAAAACACGATCCGCACCTACGAGATCATCGCCTATGACACGGAGAATGCGGTCATTACGGACAGTGCGCGTGACGGGCACGCCGCCGAGATCCGCCCGCACACGATGGCGGCGAAGGAACGCGATGCCGTGAAGAAGGCGGCGAAGAAACGGAACATCAAAAATAAATCACACACATGATGAGAATAAATATCAGATATTGACAGTACGGCAATTTCCTGTTAAAATTAACAAATAATTAAGGAAGAGCCTGCAAAGCTCTTTCACGTTTCCGAGCAAAAATATCTAAGGGCACCATTCCTATGATATTGCGCCTGCGCTGCGGGATTCTCCCAAGATGCGCACAGGGTACGGGCAGAAATGCACGCGCCTTTCCGTCGGGAGGAATCGCCTCCCCATTGAAAAGGAAGCGACAGAATTGCCGTCACAGGGCTGTTTCATGCGTCTGTTTCAGGATGTGCAGATGCGGCGTATATGGCTGTGTTAAGGGGCTGTCTGTCATGCCTTTGGGTGCGGGGGACAGCTTTTTTTGCGTGCAAAAAACGAACGCAAAATTAGTTTTCGTACTGCACAAAAGTGTATTTCTTTTTTGATGGGATGGGTGTATAATTATAAAAATTTTCTATAACTATGAGCAATAATTATCAATTATAAATGGTGTATTGGTTAGGAGGATTCATGTGAGTAAAAGGGAGAGCTTATGGGAGGCCTATCTCGCAAAGGGCATGAGCCGCCGCAGCTTTTTGAAGGGCTGTGTGACGCTCACGTCCCTGATGGGGCTGAGCACGGACATGATGACGAAGGTCGTCGAGGCGGCGGAGACGAAGCCGCTGCCGGTCGTGATCTGGCTGCATGGGCACGAGTGCACGGGCTGCGATGAGTCCTTCATCCGCTCGGGTGCGCCGCTTGCATCCGATCTCGTACTGAACAGCATCGCGCTTGAGTACAGCCATGTCCTGAGTGCGGGCTGCGGTGAGCCGTTCGAGGAGCACCTCGAGACGACGATCAAAAAGTACCACGGGGAGTACATTCTCGCGGTCGAGGGCGCGGTTGCATCGGGCGCGCACGAGTATACCTGCATGTCGGGCGGACATCCCTTCTCGCATACGCTGAGGCGTGTCGCCGAGGGGGCAAAGGCGGTCATCGCCTACGGGACGTGTGCGACGGCGGGCGGCATCCAGGCGGCTGCGCCGAATCCGACGGAGTCCACGGGCATTCGCTCGTTCATTGGTTCAAAGCCCTACATCGCCGTGCCCGGCTGCCCGCCGATCCCCGAGGTCATGACGGGCGTCGTCATGCATGTCGCGCTCTTCGGTACGCTGCCCCCGCTCGACGGGGAGGGACGGCCGCGCCAGTTCTACGGCAACCGCATTCACGACACTTGCTACCGCCGTCCGTTCTTCGATGCGGGCATGTTTGCCGATCGCTTCGACGATGCGGGGGCAAAGGCGGGATGGTGTCTCTACCACCTCGGGTGCCGAGGACCTGAGACCTACAACTCCTGCGGCAATCTGCGCTGGTATCAGGGGATGTCGTACCCGATCCAGTCGGGTGCGCCCTGCATCGGGTGCAGCAATGCGAATTTCTGGGACGATGCACCCTTCTCGAAACGTCTGCCCGAGTATGACGGCATCGATGTGGATATGGTCGGTGCGGGTCTTGCCGTCGCTACGGCGGTCGGTGTCGCGGCACACGCGGGCGCGAGCCTTGTGCAGAAGAAATGCCACGAGAAGCAGCTCGAAAAAGAGGGAAAGCAGGTGCATGAATGAAACACGTTGTTGTCGACCCGATTACGCGCATTGAGGGACATCTGCGCGTTGAGATCCAGGTGGATGAGGCGACGGGCAAGGTCACGGATGCCATCTCCTCCGGTACGGCATGGCGCGGCCTCGAGCTCGTCATGAATGATCGCGACCCGCGTGACGCATGGGCATACATCCAGCGCATCTGCGGCGTCTGCACGTCGTCCCATGCGCTCGGCTGCCTACGTGCCGTGGAGGATGCGTTCGGCATCACCATCCCGAAGAACGCACACTATATTCGCAACATCATCGCGGCGTGTCTCGGACATCAGGACCACATCATCCATTTCTACCATCTGCACGCCCTCGACTGGGTCAGCCCGCTCGAGGCGCTCAAGGCGGATCCTGCGGCGACGGCGGCACTCCAGAATACGGTGCTCGCGACCTACCGTCTCCCCTTTCGCGGTCCTGCGGGGCTCGAGACGGAGGCATACCCGCATGACGTACCCGTATCGAATCCCGAGTACTATGCGGCGATCAAGGCGAAGGTGCAGAAGATCGTGGAGAGCGGCCAGCTCGGTATTTTCTCCGCGCAGTGGTGGGATCACCCCGACTATCAGATGCTGCCGCCCGAGGTGCATCTGATGGCGATTTCGCACTACCTCGAGATGCTGGACAAGCAGAAGGATCTCGTCGTACCGCACGTTGTCTTCGGCGGCAAGAACCCGCACCCACACTATGTGCTGGGCGGTATGCCCTGCTCCATCTCGATGGAGGACGGCAATGCGCCGATCAACACGGCACGCCTGGCGATTGTCGACCGCTCGATCCAGTCCGCGCGCCACATGATGAACGACTACTACCTGCCGGACGTGCTCGCCATCGGGCATCTGTATGTGCAGAAGGGCTATGTCTCGGGCGGCGGGCTCGCGAAGGAGCGCGTGCTCGCGTTCGGTATGTTCCCGCAGGAGCCGTTCAGCGGTGCGACAAACGGCGATTTCTTCAGCAAGCTGCTCGTACGCTGCAACGGCGTCGTGGAGAACTTCGCGGGCGGCGTGATGCAGGCAAAGGTTTATGACTTTAAGATGGAGGATGTCTCCGACCCCGAGGTCATCAGCGAGAGTGTTGAGCACGGCTGGTACGAGTACAGCGGCGGCGACAGCAAGGGTCTCCATCCGTGGGAGGGCGAGACGAAGCCGCACTACACGGAGCCGAAGGAAGGCACGAAGACGGAGTGGAAGGCGCTGAACGAGCAGGGCAAATACTCGTGGCTCAAGACGCCGAAATGGCGCGGCAAGCTCTGCGAGGTCGGTCCGCTCGCGCGTTACATCGTGCTCTACACGAAGGCAAAGCAGGGGCTGCTCGGCGACCTCACGTGGGCGGAGCAGATGATCGTCGACCAGATCGACGCGGTGACGAAGGTGCTCGGCGTTCCTGCCGAGGCGTGGCTGCCCTCGACGGTTGGCCGCACGGCGGCGCGTGCGCTCGATGCGCAGCTGCAGGCGGAGATCAGCAAGTTCTTCTTTGACAAGCTCGTCGCGAACATCAAGAGCGGCGACACGCGCGTGGTGAACAACGACAAGTGGGATCCCTCGACCTGGCCGAAGGAGGCAAAGGGCGTTGGCTTCTACGAGGCACCGCGCGGCGGACTCAGCCACTGGGTCGTCATCAAGGACGGCAAGGTCGCGAACTATCAGGCGGTCGTGCCGACGACGTGGAACGCCTGCCCGCGCGATGATGCGGCGGGACACGGCGCATACGAGATGTCGATGATGGATACGCCCGTGAAGATTGCGGACAAGCCGCTCGAGATCGTGAAGGCGGTGCGCTCGTTCGACCCGTGCATGGCGTGCTCGACTCACCTCTTTAACGCGAAGGGGGAGAAGATCCGCGTCGTCACGACCGACCCCTACGCCGGCGTGCGCGTGGACGAATAGGGGGCGATCCGCATGAAACAAGAAGAACGCAAGGAGTACTACCTCTTTAGCCCCTTTCTGCGCATCTTTCATTGGCTGATGGTCATTGCGATCATCGTGCTCTTTATCACGGGGTTCCTCATTACGAAGCCGCCCGTGATTCTTGCCTCCGAGCCGACGAATACGCCGCTCCTGATGAATCTCGTGCGCAACATCCACTTCATTGCGGCGTTTGCGTTCTGTGCGGGCTTCATCGGGCGCGTCTACGGCTTTATTATCAATCGCGGCGACCGCCTTTTCCCGCATTTCTGGAAAAAGCAGTACTATCTGGATGCGTGGGAGGTCGTGCAGCACTACATTTTCCTGCGTACGTCTCATCGCCCCTTCCTGCGCAACCCTCTGGCGCGCGCAGCATACGCGGGGCTGTATGTGATGGTGGCGGTCGAGGTGCTGACGGGCTTTGCCATGTACTACATGACGGAGCCGTCGGCGATTGGCGGCATCCTGTTCGGCTGGGTGAACCGTGTCCTCGGGAACGAGTTCATGTCGCATTTCGTGCATCACTATGCAGCGTGGGCGATTATGCTGTTCGCGATTGGGCATTTCTACCTCGTCGTCCGTGCGGAGTTCATGGAGGGCGAGGCGGAGGTCTCAAGTATGTTCGCAGGGTCGAAGCTGCTGCGGCATACGGCGGCGGACGCGCAGGATGTGGAGTAAATCTTTGGGAGCGTTTCTGCGTGTCCAACGCGAACGCTTAGTTGCGCAAGCGATCATGTGCTTATTCGCCTAAATACCGGCGCACTTCTTAAACGCGCTGCGCTTGGACGAAAGAAGTACGCCGGGGGCGAAACGCACATTTTACTCGCTTGCTCCACTAGGGTTCGCTTTTGGACAACGCGTCGCCTCCTCTCTCACGACGGGCGTCTTGGGCAATCAAGGCAGGCCTGCCGATGGGGACTTCTGTGACGCAAGTGACTACTCTCGTTAGAATATAAAGGAGCAACATATGTGTAAAGAATGCGGCTGCGGGCTCGCGGAGAGTACGACGCATTTACAGTTTTTTGTCAAGGGCTATACGGCGGAGAATGCTGCCGCCGTGGAGAAGGCTCTGCTCGGCCTTGCGGGTGTGCTCTATGTGCACATCCACACGCACGACGGTGAGACGACGGTGGACTATGACCCGGCAAAGACGAAGATGACGGAACTCATCAGCACCTTTGCTGCACACAATCTCTCGGCGGAGCTCTAGGATGCACGAGATGGCGATTGCCGAGGGCATCCTTGACATCGCCCTCACGCACGCACGGGACAATGATGCGCAGCGCATCGAGCGCATCCACCTCCTCCTCGGCGAGCTCTCGGGGGTGGAGACGGAGGCGCTGACGCTTGCCTTTCGGACGCTCGTGCGCGGGACCATGGCGGAGACGGCGGCACTGACGTGGACGCGCATCCCCCTTGCGGGACGCTGCCACGACTGCGGCAAAGAACGCGCACTGCGCCCGCAGGACTACCTCTGTCCCGACTGCGGCGGCGGGATGGAGTTCACGCATGGGCGCGAGATGCGCGTCGACTATATAGAGATGGAATAGGTATGAAGGTAGTTGTAAAGGCGGACATCCTCGGGCGGAATGAGGCGACGGCGGCGGAGAACGCGGCACTCTTTGCGCGGCATGGCATCTACGCGCTGAATCTCCTCGGCTCGCCCGGCTGCGGCAAGACCTCGCTGCTCGAGCAGACGCTTGCGGCGCTCGGCGGGGAGCTGCGCATGGCGGTCGTCGAGGGAGATCTCTTCACGACGAAGGATGCGGCGCGGATCGAACGCTGCGGCGCACCCGTCGTGCAGATCAACACGAGCGGCGGCTGTCATCTGGATGCGGCGATGGTCGCGGCGGCACTTGGGAAACTGGATTTGTCCGCGCTCGACCTCCTCGTGATTGAAAATGTCGGCAACCTTGTCTGTCCCGCCGAGTTTGCGCTCGGCGAGGATGCAAAGGCGGTCGCGCTCAGCATCACGGAGGGCGACGACAAGCCGCTGAAGTACCCGCTCATTTTCAAGGAGTCGGCGGTGGCTCTCCTCAACAAGGTGGACATTCTGCCCTATACGAATTTCGATATGGAGGCGGCGGAGCGCGACATCACGGCACTCCATCCCGGCATTGCCGTGCTGCCCGTCTCGTGCCGTACGGGCGAGGGGCTCCCCGTGTGGTATGACTGGCTGCGCGCGCAGGTGCAGGCGAAGAAGAAACAGACGTGACAATAGGAGGAAGGCGATGAGCGTAATCGATGACCAGTTGGTTGCGGTGGCGCCCGTGACGGTGCTCGGCATCGGCAATATTATTTTGCGGGACGAGGGCTTTGGCGTGCGTGCCGTGGAGTATCTGGAGGAGCACTTCCACTTTCCGCACGATGTCCGTCTGCTCGACGGCGGGACGCTCGGCCCCGAGCTGCTGCATTTCGTCACGGGGACACAGAAGCTGCTCATCCTCGATGCGGTCGCGGGCGACGCACCTGCGGGCACGGTCTACCGCTTTGAGGACGACGCGGTGATGGCGCATTTTCAGGAAAAGATGTCTTCACATGAAATCGGGATTCAGGATGTGCTCGCGTGGCTGACGGTGACGGAGCGGGCGATTCCGAACGTCGTTGTGCTCGGAATGCAGCCGTACGAGGTGACGGCGGGGCTCTCGCTCAGTCCGGAGATGGCGGCGGCACTGCCGCACTTTGCGCATCGTGCGGTGGAGGAGCTGGTACGCTGGGGAATTGTTCCCGCAGAGCGTCCGAAACAGAGCCGGCAGAGCGCATGAGCGCGCATCAGGGCGGCGATTCCATACATCCTGCGGGAGGCGCGCGTACAAGGCGCGCTTTTCGTGTCTCAGGGATTGTGCAGGGCGTGGGGTTCCGCCCCTTTGTCTATCGGCTTGCCGTGAGGTACGGACTGGCGGGATGCGTGTGGAATGACAGCGCGGGTGTCGGCATCGAGGCGGAGGGGACGGCGGCGGCTCTCGATGCGTTTGCAGAGGACGTGCGCGCGGAGGCTCCGCTTGCGGCATCTGTAACCGCTGTGACATTCGAGGAGGTCTCGCCGACGGGGGCACAGGTCTTTCAGATCCTGCCGAGCCCTGCGGGAACGGTCGCGCGGACGCTTGTCTCACCCGACCTCGCGGTCTGTGCGGACTGCCGCCGTGAGATTTTGTCCGATGAAAACAGGCGGCACGGCTACGCCTTTACGAACTGTACGAACTGCGGCCCGCGCTACTCGATCATCCGCGGCGTTCCCTATGATCGTCCGCTGACCTCGATGGCTTCGTTTCAGATGTGTGATGCGTGCCAGCGCGAGTACGATGACCCCGCTGATCGCCGCTTTCACGCCCAGCCGAATGCGTGCGCGGATTGCGGCCCCGCCTATCGTCTCCTCGTCGATGGGGCGGCGCAGGAGGGCGATCCGTTCGCGCGGGTGCGGGAGATTGTCGCGGCGGGCGGCATTGTTGCGGTCAAGGGCATCGGCGGCTATCATCTCGCGTGCGATGCGCGCAGTGACGCGGCGGTGCGCCGCCTGCGGGCGAGGAAGCACCGTGAGGCGAAGGCACTCGCCGTGATGGCGGGGTCGATGGAACTGGTGCGGTCGCTGTGTGTCGTCTCCGAGGAGGAGGAGCGGTGGCTCATGTCTCCTGCCGCGCCAATTGTGCTGCTTCGTCGGTGCACGGATGCGTCGGATGCTGTCGCACAGAGCGCTGCGCCGGGGAATGCGTACCTCGGCGTGCTGCTGCCGTATGCCCCCGTGCATCTGCTTTTGCTCGCGGCAAACGACCTCTGGGTGATGACGAGTGCGAACCTCAGCGGTGCGCCGATGATGTGCGAGGATGCGGCTGCCGTGCGGGGGCTTGCGGGAATTGCGGATGCGATTCTCGTGCACAATCGGGAGATCGTGCACCGCGTTGACGATTCGGTGATGCGCATGACGGCGGGCGGACGGCAGATCATCCGCCGCAGCCGCGGCTTTGCGCCGACACCGCTTGCGCTGCCGTCTGCACGGGAATGCACGGTGCTCGCGGGCGGCGCAGAGCTGAAGAATACGTTCTGCCTGACGCGCGGGGCAGAGGCGTTTCTGAGCGAGCATATCGGCGATCTGATGGAGCGTTCTGTACTTGCGTCCTACGAGGCGACCATCGCACATTACGAGCAGTTCTTTGCGGTGCGGCCGGAGGTGCTTGCAGCAGACCTCCATCCTGCCTATCTCTCGGGGCAATACATGACGGCGCGTGCCGCACGGGAGGGGCTTCCGCTCGTGCGCGTGCAGCACCATCACGCGCACATTGCTGCGGTGCTCGCCGAACACGCCTGTCATGAGCGCGTGCTCGGTGTCGCGCTCGACGGGACGGGGTACGGCGATGACGGTGCTTCGTGGGGCGGGGAGTTTATGGCTGCGGATTTGGCAGCCTATGAGCGGTGCGCCCACTTTGCCTATATCCCCCTGCCGGGCGGCGACCGAGCGGCCGCAGAGCCGTGGCGGCTCGCGCTCTGGGTGCTCCACGGGATGTACGGGGCAGAGCTTGCGGCGCATGCACCGCGCTTTGCGGCTGCACTTCCCGCAGGATGGGAACTGCTGATGCAGGCGACGGCGGCGGGGGTGAATGCACCGCCGACCTCGAGCGCGGGGCGGCTCTTCGATGCGGCGGCGGCACTGCTCGACATTTGCCGCGTAAATGTGTACGAGGGACAGGCGGCAATCGGACTGGAACTCTGTGCGCGGCACGCACGGCGGGCGGGCGTTGTGCTGCCGTATCGTATGAACTGCGCGTCTGTGTCGATGACGGTGGATTTTTTTCCTGTGCTGTGTGCGCTGGCGGACGGCGCAGAGGGGCTGACGGCGGAGGAGCGTGCGGGACGTGCGCTTGACTTCCATGTGACGATGGCGGCGGCGGTCGCGGAGATGCTCGGCATTTTGGCAACGCGGACGGGACTTCGCACGGCGGTGCTTTCGGGCGGTGTGTTCCAGAATGCGCTGCTGCTGGAGAATCTGCTCACGCGTCTCGGCGATTTCCGTGTGCTCCTGCCGCACAACGCCCCGCCGAACGATGGCGGCATTGCGTATGGGCAGGCGGCGGCGGCGCTCGCACGGATGGGATGATAAAGATGATTGGAGTTTTTGATTAGCCTTTGTGCGTGCCCGTCGCGAACGCTTAGTTGCGCAAGCGTTCGTGCGCTTGTACGCTTAAATACCGTCGGACTTCTTAAACGCGCTTCGCTTGAACGAAAGAAATCCGACGGGGCGTACCGCGCACTTTTCCCACTTGCTCCACTAGGGTTCGCTCAGGGCATCGCACTGCGGAGGCTTACCCCGATTGCCGTCAAAGCCTCCCCTGCCCGGCGAGGCGTAACGATGCCGCAATATTAGCCTCCCCCGTTGCTACGGGGGAGGTGGCACGCGTCAGCGTGACGGTAGGGGCACTTTGAACGTGCAAGGATACGTTTTGATAGAGATGGAATCCAACAAGATTTAGAGGAGAAACTATGTGTTTAGCAGTTCCTGCAAAAATCGTTGACATACAGGATCAGCTTGCCTCGGTGGAGGTGAGCGGAGTGCGCCGCGCGGCAAGTCTCATGCTGCTGCCAGAGGCGACGGTGGGCGACTATGTGCTCGTCCACGCGGGCTTTGCGATGCAGATCGTTGCGGCGGAGGAGGCGGAGCGCATCGAGGCTCTGCGGGCGGAGATGCACGGTGCGCCGCGTACGGTGGAGAGCATCCCATGAGGAGCGCACAGGACACGCGGCAGGCTGCCTCGGAGATCGTTGCGGATCTGCGCCGCATTCTCGCGGCACGGAGCAGGAGCATCCGCATTATGGAGGTCTGCGGCACGCACACGGTTGCGATTTTTCGCGCGGGACTGCGGCAGATTCTGCCCGAGGGCATCGAGCTGGTCTCGGGGCCCGGCTGCCCTGTCTGTGTGACGGCGGACGACTACATCGACGCAGCGATTGCGTATGCGGGGATGGAGGATGTCATCATCACAACGTTCGGCGATATGCTGAAGGTGCCGGGTACGCATTCAAGCCTTGCCGAGGTGCAGGCACAGGGCGCGGATGTCCGCATCGTCTACTCGCCGCTCGACGCGCTCACGGTCGCAGCGGAAAATCCGAGCAAGCAGGTTGTATTCCTTGCCGTCGGATTTGAAACGACCGCGCCAACCGAGGCTGCGGCGGTGCTCGCGGCTAAGAAGCAGGGGCGCGGGAACTTCTTTTTGCTCTCCGCGCAAAAGCTCGTCCCGCCCGTGATGCGTGCGCTCCTCGATGGCGGGGAGACGCGCGTTGACGGCTTCCTCCTGCCGGGACACGTCTCGGTGGTGACGGGGACGGATGCCTTTGACTTCCTCGCGCAGGACTACCATATCCCCGGTGTTGTGGGCGGCTTTGAGCCGCTCGAGATTCTGCGTGCTCTGCAGATGATTGTGCATCAGATCGGCGCAGGGGAGGCGCGCGTCGAGAACGCATACGAGACGGTTGTGCGGCGGGAGGGCAATCCGGTCGCGCGTGCGGCAATCGAGCGTGTCTATGAACCTGCGGCGGTGCGTTGGCGCGGGCTGGGTGAAATCCCCGCCTCGGGGCTCGTGATGCGGGAGGAATATGCGGCGTTCGATTTTGCCTGCGTACGTCCGCTCGCGCTTGCGGCGGTCGGGGATGGGCGGAACGGATGCCGCTGCGGCGAGGTGCTGCGCGGTGCAATCGTGCCGCGTGACTGTGCGCTCTTTGGCAGGGCATGTGTGCCGGAGCACGCGATCGGCCCGTGCATGGTGTCGGTCGAGGGAACGTGTGCCGCATGGTATAAATATGGGGGAGGAAAATTCCGCTATGGAGCATGAGGTCATCACACTCGCGCACGGTGCGGGCGGACAGCTTAGTCACGCGCTGATGGAGGAGGTCGTGCTGCCGGAGCTCGGCAATACGATTCTCAATACGCTGCATGACGGTGCCATCCTGCCCAGTGCGGGACGCGTGGCGTTCACCACGGATTCCTACGTCGTGCAGCCGCATTTCTTCCCCGGCGGGAGCATCGGGCGGCTTGCCGTCTGCGGGACGGTCAACGATCTCGCGATGACGGGCGCAGTCCCGCGCTGGCTCTCGCTCGCGGTCATCCTCGAAGAGGGCTTCCCGATGGAGACCCTGCGCCGCATCGTGCGCGACATCCGCACGGCGGCAGAGGAGGCGGGCGTTCTCATCGTGACGGGCGATACGAAGGTTGTGCCGCGCGGCTGCGGCGACGGCATCTACATCAATACGGCGGGCGTCGGGGAGATGATCGAGGGTGTGGACATCGCGCCGACGAACATCAAGGCGGGCATGGACATCATCGTCTCGGGCACGCTCGGCGACCATGCGGCGACCGTCATGGCGGCGCGGCATGACCTGACGCTCCCGCCCGAAATACAGAGCGACAGTGCGCCGCTCTGCCATCTGACGGCGGCGATGCTCGCGGCGGCACCGACGATTGCCGTGCTGCGCGATCCGACGCGCGGCGGCGTGGCGGCGTCGCTGAACGAGCTTGCGGCGGCGGCGCATGTCGGCATCCTGCTGGACGAGGCTGCGATTCCCGTGCATCCCGCCGTGCAGGGAGTCTGTGACATCCTCGGATTCGACCCGCTCACACTCGCGAATGAGGGGAAACTCCTCGCCTTTGTCCCGCCCGAAGACACAGAACGCGTACTCGCGGTGATGCGCGCTGACCCGCACGGACGCGCGGCGTGTGTCATCGGACACACAACCGCAGAGGAGGCGGGCACCGTGGGGCTGCGCACCTCTCTCGGCGGCATCCGCGTGGTGGACCTGCCGCTCGGGGAGCTTGTGCCGCGCATTTGCTGAATATCCGCTGAGAATTCGCTGTGGCGCAGGGGAAACTTGTGGGGGCGATACTCCGCAGCAAACCCTAGTGGAGCAGGCGGAATCGAGGGTACGTTCTGGCCCTGCGGATTTTAACCGTTCAAGCGAAGCGCGTTTGGAATCCGCAGGTATTTCAGCAGATAAGTGCCCGAGCGCTTGCGTAACGAGGGGGCTGCGAGGAGTATTGCCCCCTCAAAAAATATTTCCGCGCACGAAAAAAGCGGACAGTGGTCAGCTGCCCGCTTTCTTTTGAGAATCGATGAGAACCTAGCCTTTCTCCCGATTCCTCCTTTTTATTCATCTGTAGTAGGATGATAAAAAGCTACTTCGTGAGATGCACATCGGGAATCTCGACATCGTGATGTGTGTCGGGATCGACATTCGAATATACGCCCGGCTTCGTCTCGAACGACTTCAGATTGTCCGCGTTTGCCTCGAGCATATCCTCGATGAAGCGTTCCACTGCATCTGCAAAATATACTGCCATCGCAATTCCTCTTTTCCATATCTATGCCTGCGCCGCAGCGCTCTTATTACTAGGCTTACCTTAGCACTTTTTCTGTGCAGAGAAAAATATTTCTTCATGATAAAATAATAGGCTGGCACTATAAAAATATTTTATCTTATCTGTGACATTTTTACTGTTCGAATCCGTTCATATATAGTAAACTAATAAGCAGCATAGCTTTTTTAAATTGTAAGGCGAGTTCTTTCTGCTTCCTGTGTAAGAGGAGATGATCCGATGACGTTGGTACAAATGCGATATTTCTATGAGGTCTGCCAATGGCAGAACATCACGAAGGCGGCGGAGCATCTCCATGTCTCGCAGCCGACCGTGACGGTCGCCATGCAGGCGCTCGAGGCGGAGACGGGGCTGAACCTCTTTCACCGTGAGGGACGCAAGATCACGGTGACAGCGGACGGAGCGAAGCTCCTCGGCAAGGTCTCCTACATCCTCACGGAGGTCTCGCGCCTCGATGATGAGATCCGCGACATGGCACACCGTCATGCGAAGGTGCGCATTGCAATGCCGCTGCAGCTCGGCGTCGTCTTCCTGCCGCACATCCTCGGCGGCTTTCGCCGCGAGCACCCCGAGATCGAACTTGAGATCATCGAGACAGGCGGCGTGAGTGCGCTCCAGATGGTCGAGGAGGAAAAGCTGGACTTCGCCCTGACAAATTACACGGTCGATTTCAGCACGCGTCTCTCGTACGCGAAGCTCTTTGATTGTGAGTGCACCTTCGTCACACGTCCCGATCATCCCTTTGCGGGGTGGCACTCGCTCAGCATCACCGACCTGCGGGATGAGCCGCTCGTCATGCTCGACAGCAATTTCTTCGTCGATCGCCTTGTGCAGGATGCCTACGGGCGCGCGGGCGAGAAGCCGAATGTCATCCACTACTCGCCGTATCTGCACACGGTCAAGAACCTTGTGCACGCGGGGATTGGCTCGACCTTCCTCGCACGGCCGTCCGTGCTGCCGACGGACAACTTCGTCCAGATTCCATTGCTCGATCCCATCTTCATCAACAGCGGTCTCGTCACGAAGAAGGGGCGCCAGACCTTCGACGACGTACGGCTCGTCATGAACTACCTGCGCGGGCTGACGAAGGAGCTGCTCGGCGGGAAGAAGAAAGATTCTGACCAGCGTACAATGAAATAGAGCCCTAGCCCCCGCCTTGCAACATTTATTATGCAAAGGCGGGGGCTTTGTGTTATAATGAAACGAATATTGCCTTTCGACAGGACATCGTGTTATATCATACATACAGGAGTGTGAAACCGCTTGTTTGGAATATCTTCGATTCTTAAACGCTTTCTCGGCGACAACAACGACAAGGAGATCGCACGCTACCGCGAGATCGTCGAGCAGATCAACGCGCTCGAACCCACGATGGCGAATCTCACGGACGACAAGCTGACGGGCTATACGCGGAAATTCCGCGAGCAGCTTGCAGAGGGCGCGGCAATGGAGGAGATTCTCCCCGAGGCGTTTGCCGTTGTACGCGAGACCTCGCGCCGCGTGCTCGGCATGCGTCATTTTGACGTGCAGCTCATCGGCGGCATCTGCCTCCACGAGGGGCGCATCGCCGAGATGCGCACGGGCGAGGGCAAGACCCTCGTCGCGACCACGGCAGTCTACCTCAATGCGCTCGAAGGCAAGGGCGTCCACGTTGTCACGGTCAACGACTACCTCGCACGCCGCGACAGCGAGTGGATGGGAAAGCTCTATCGCTATCTCGGTCTCTCCGTGGGGCTTATTGCACACAACATGGACTTCCCCGAGCGCAAAGCCGCGTATGCGGCGGACGTGACGTTCGGAACGAACAACGAGTTCGGCTTTGACTACCTGCGCGACAACATGGTGCTCTCCGAGGGGCAGATGGTGCAGAGACCGCTCCACTATGCGATCGTGGATGAGGTGGACTCCATCCTCATCGACGAGGCGCGTACGCCGCTCATCATCTCAGGGCCGGGGACAAAGTCCACGGACAACTACCGCGTCATGGCAGAGGCGGTGCGCCACCTCAAGGAGGGCGAGGACTACACGGTCGACGAGAAGCAGAAGACCGTCGCGCCGGCGGACAGTGCCGTGCCGAAGATTGAGAAGATCGTCGGCATCACGAATCTCTACGCGCCCGAGAACATCGAGCTCTCGCACTGCTTTACGGCGGCACTGCGCGCAAAGGCACTGATGCACCGCGACCGCGACTACGTGGTGCGCGATGATGAGATCATCATTGTCGATGAGTTCACGGGCCGCCTCATGGAGGGGCGCCGCTACTCGGACGGTCTTCATCAGGCGATCGAGGCGAAGGAAGGCGTGAAGATTCAGCGTGAGTCGCAGACGCTCGCGAGCATCACCTTCCAGAACTACTTCCGTATGTATGAGAAGCTCGCGGGCATGACGGGCACGGCAAAGACCGAGGAGAACGAGTTCCTCAAAATCTATAACCTGCCCGTCATTGTCATCCCGACGAACAAGCCCATCCAGCGCATTGACGAGCCGGATGTGATCTACAAGACAAAGGCGGCAAAATACCGCGCGGTGGGCAATGCGGTCAAGGAGATCCACGAGACGGGCCAGCCGATCCTCATCGGTACAACCTCGATCACGCAGTCCGAGGAGATGTCGAACGTCCTCAAAAAGAACGGCATCCCGCACGTTGTCCTGAACGCGAAGTTCCACGAGAAGGAAGCGGAGATTGTCGCGAATGCAGGGCAGAAGGGTGCGGTCACAATCGCAACCAACATGGCGGGCCGCGGCACGGACATCAAGCTCGGCGAGGGTGTTGAGGCACTCGGCGGACTCTACATTGTCGGCACGGAGCGCCACGAGTCGCGGCGCATTGACAATCAGCTGCGCGGCCGTTCGGGGCGTCAGGGCGACCCCGGTGCATCCAAGTTCTTCCTCTCGCTCGAGGACGATCTGATGCGTCTCTTTGCCTCCGACCGCATCGCAGGCATCATGGACCGCCTCGGCATGGAGGAGGACGAGCCGATCGAGCACGCGATCATCACACGCTCGATCGAGCACGCGCAGAAGAAGGTCGAGGCGCGCAACTTCGACATCCGCAAGCACGTCCTCGAGTATGACGATGTCATGAATCAGCAGCGCGAGGTCATCTACGGCGAGCGCAAGAAGATTCTGCTCGGCGAGAACCTGCGCGAGAACATCCTCGCGATGGTGAAGCATATCATCAAGGACGAGATGACGCAGTACGCGAACGAGAAGCTCTATCCCGAGGAGTGGCAGCTGGACGCGCTCATCGAGGACGCAGAGAAGGTCTACGCGCCGCAGGGGCGGCTCAAGAAAGAGGAGCTCGAAGTGCTCGCGCGCGACGAGATCCAGGAGGAGCTCGAAAAGGTCGCCGAGGAGGGCTACCGCACGCGTGAGCTGATGTTCGGCGAGGAGAATATGCGCGAGCTCGAGAAGGTCGTCATGCTCCGCGTCGTCGATCAGAAGTGGATGGATCATCTCGACCATATGGATATGCTGCGTGAGGGCATCAACCTGCGCGCGTACGGGCAGCGCAACCCGCTTGTCGAGTACAAGATCGAGGCTCTCACGATGTTCGAGGAGATGGAGGCGGCCATCATGGATCAGATCGCCTCCCTCATGTACCATGTAAGCATCGTCACGCCCCAGGCTGCGGCCGCCGCAGCCCCTGTGGCGGAGGACGGTACGCCGCGCCCCGCTCCAGTGGTGGACGAGGGGGCACAGCGGCGCGCGGAGCAGCTGCTCGCACGCGAGCGCTCGAAGCTCGAGGATCACCTCTCGACCGCCCGCGCCTCGCACGGCGATGAGTCCGTGCCTGCTGAGGCAAGGGCGGAGAAGGGCGAGGACGGGAAGAAGGTCGGGCGCAACGATCCGTGCCCCTGCGGCAGCGGGAAGAAGTATAAGAACTGCCACGGGAAGGATAAATGACAAGGGATCGCGGAGTATGCCCAACGCGAACGCTTAGTTACGCAAGTGATCGCGTGCTTATTCGCCGAAATACCTGCGGACTTCTTAAACGCGCTGCGCTTGAACGAAAGAAGTACGCCGGGGGGCGAGTCGCACGCTTTACTCACTTGCTCCACTAGGGTTTGCTTATGAGCATCCTGCCGCATTCCACCGAATACGAAAGCCTCCCCCGTCGGTACGGGGGAGGTGGCGAACGGAGTGAGCCGGTGGGGGCGCTTTGAACGGTTCGTTGTTACATCACGTTGAACAGGAAACAGGGATTTACATTTTAAGGAAAAAACAATGCTGGAAGATCTGAAACCGATACTGAATGATCTGGGCGAAAAGCTCGATCAGATGCGCATCTCTCTGGAGATCCCCGCGAAGGAGGAGAAGATCGCCGAGCTCGAGTACAAGATGGGTGAGCCGTCCTTCTGGGATGATGCGGCGGCGGCGCAGAAGCTGAATCAGGAACTCGCCGCGCTGAAGGGCGGAGTTGATACGTACCGTGACCTTATGGCGAAGTACGAGGACGCCGAGACCCTGTATGAAATGGGCATCGAGGAGAACGATGCCTCGATGGAGGCGGACATCCGCGCGGAGCTGACCCTTATTTCCGAGGGCCTTGAAACGCTCCAGCTCGAGGTCCTGCTCTCGGGTGAGTACGATGCGAACGATGCCATCCTGACGCTCCACGCGGGCGCGGGCGGCACGGAGGCACAGGACTGGACGCAGATGCTCCTCCGTATGTACGGCCGCTGGGCGGAGCGGCACGGCTTCACCGTCGACACAGCCGACCTGCAGCCGGGCGACGAGGCGGGCGTGAAGTCCGCAACGCTCTTTATCAAGGGGCACAATGCGTACGGCTTCTTGAAGTCCGAGAAGGGCGTTCACCGCCTCGTCCGCATCTCGCCGTTTGACTCGCAGGCGCGGCGGCACACGTCGTTCTCCGCGTGCGATGTCATGCCCGAAATTGATGATGCTGTGGAAGTTCCCATCAATATGGACGATGTGCGCGTCGACTACTTCCGCGCGAGCGGTGCGGGCGGGCAGCACATCAACAAGACCTCGTCTGCCGTGCGCATGACGCATGAGCCGACGGGCATTGTCGTGCAGTGCCAGAATGAGCGCTCACAGCTCCAGAACAAGGAGCAGTGTCTGAAGATGCTCCGCGCAAAGCTGTTTGAGCTGGAGCAGGAGAAGAAGGAAGAGGAGATCGCGAAACTCGAGGGCGTGCAGCAGAAAATCGAGTGGGGCAGTCAGATCCGCTCCTATGTGTTCCAGCCGTATACGATGGTGAAGGACGTGCGCACGAACGCCGAGACGGGCAACGTGCAGGCGGTCATGGACGGGGACATCGATCCCTTTATCCGTGCGTACCTGAATGCGAAGGCAAATCACGAATTCTAAGGAGTAAACCTCATGCAGAAAGTATCTGCTGTTATTCTCATGCTCGTCGCTGTGCTTGTCTGCGGCATCTTTGCCCTGCCGCGCGCGGTTACGACGATCGTGACGGACAGTCTGCGTGCGCGCACGGGGGCGGAGGAGGTGCAGATCTCCATCACGGACAGCCCGCGTCTCATCTTCGGTGAGATCGGCGCGATGGACGGCGTACTGCGGCAGGGACGCATCGGGAAGGTGTTTGTGCGCGAGCTGACCGTCACGGGCACGAACCTGCGCTTTGACATGAGGCAGCTCCTCTCCGAGCAGCAGCTTGTCCTCACCGCAGCGGAGAGCGTCGAGATGCGCGGCATCGTCGATGCGGACGCGATTCGCGAGCTCATTACGAATGCAGCGGATAAATTCACCGACGTTGCCGTCACGGTGCATCCGGGAAGCGTCCTCACAACAGCAAAGACGCGCGCGTTCGGACAGACCTTTGAGGTCACGATTGAGGGAGGCTTCTCCATTGTCAGCGGCGACCTCTACTACAAGGCACGCCGTATCTCTGCGCGTGGGATGGGGCTGAATGTGCTGAGTCTCGATGGGCTCTTCCCAGATGTGCTCGTTGCACGCGCCGACACGCTGCCGTTCGGGCTCGCGTTCCAGACCGTCGAGGCGAAGGACGGCGTGGTTATTCTGACGGCGGGGAAATAAGGAATTATACATGAAGAAATTTCACTATCATCCGATCCTCTTGGCGGCGATCCTCGTCGGCTTCATCGCGAGCCTCGTGATCGGCATGGAGCGCCACGCTGTAGAGGAGAACTCACGCACGGTGGAGCTCGCCGTCGACTACGAGGGCCTGCTCGAGCTCGCCGCGCGTGAGGGACTGCCCGCAGAAGATGTGCTTGCCCGCGCCAAGGAGGTGGGCATCACCTCGCTCGCTGTCTACGAGACGACCTTTGAAAAATTCAACAAAAACGGAAAGGCAAACGCAGTGCAGGGAGCGGATCTCCTTGCCGCCTACCATACGGGAACGCTCACCGACCCGCGCTGGCGTGCGCTCGTCGAGGAAGGCAAGATTGTCGGTACGGAGATCTACGTTGTTTCGCATGACCCCGTGACCTATGCCGAGCTCAAGGAAGATCTCCTGCGCCGCTTCGGCGCGGCGCGTGTCACCGTGTATACGGTCGGCGCGGATGAGGTCCTCGCGGTCAAGGATCATTACGAGGCATTCGAGAAGCGCAACATCGGGCTGCCGTCCGATGAGATGCGTGCCGTCAACGCGGCGGGCTTCGACGTGATCGCACGCCCCTCGAACTACCATGCGTGTACGCCGGACGATGTACACGCTGTCTTTGCACGCATGGACGGCATCGCTGTGTCGGATATCGTGTTCTCGGGACAGGAGTGCCTCGGTGCGCCGCAGGCTCTCCAGACGACCATCGACGAGATGAAGGCACGCCGTCTGCCCCTCGGACTGATCGAGGGCGTGACTCAGCTCCAGTTTTACAAACAGCAGGGCATGGACGAGATCGCGGCGGGCGTCGGCTACGGCAGCGTCGCACGCCTTTACTCCATCCCGAAGGACGAGCTGAAAAAGCTCAAGATCGATGCCGCCGTCGAGCGCTGGGTGACGACGGATGAGGAGCGCAACATCCGCATCAATCTCCTGCGCATCTACGAGGAACCCGCGCCGAATATGAGCCTCATCGAGACGAACATGAAGTACTTCGCGGACACGCGTGCCGCGCTCGAATCGCATGGGTTCAAGATCGGGCGGGCGGGCATGTTCGCCTCGTACGAGCCATCCTCCATTCTGCGGGCGCTCGTCATCATGGGCGTCGCTGCGGCGGGCGTGCTCTATCTCTCGCTCGTCATTCCCGCGCTGAATCGTCGGCGGAAGGCTGTCCTGCTCTTCTTCGTCGCTGCGGCACTCATCTCGATGATGCCGGTCCTGATCGGCGCGGGCAGCAAGGTGCGTGTTGTCGCGGCTCTCGCGAGTGCAAATCTCTTTCCGACGCTTGCCGTTGTTGCACTGCTCGACCTCCTGCGCGGGCGGCGCTTCCAGAAGGGCGCGCCGACGTGGCGCATCCTCGTTGCAGGGCTCGTGCTGCTCGGCATCACGAGCGGGCTCTCCATGATCGGTGCGTCCTATCTCTCGGGTGCGCTCGCGGATACGCGCTATCTCCTCGAGTTTGACATCTTCCGCGGGATCAAGCTGACCTTTGTCCTGCCGATGATCCTCGTCGCCGCTGCCTTCCTGCAGCGGTTCGACATCTTTGATGGGCAGTTCGATGCCTCGGCGGGCGTGTTCGGACAGCTGCGGGAGATTATGGCGACCCCCGTGCGCGTCGGCTCGCTCCTCGGAGGACTCGTCCTCATCGGGGCGCTCGTTGTTTTGGTTCTCCGCAGCGGGCACACCTCGGGGATGCCCGTGCCCGGCATCGAGCTGAAGATGCGTGCGGCGCTTGAGCAGCTCTTCTACGCGCGCCCGCGCACAAAGGAGTTCATGATCGGTCATCCCGCGTTCCTGCTCGCCATCTACGGTGCGGCACAGCGGTGGCGGACGTGGATCGTCTTTGCTCTTGTGCTTGCGGCGACCATCGGACAGGGCTCGATGGTTGAGACCTTCGCGCACATGCGGACACCGGTGGAGATGTCGCTTGTGCGCGGCATCGGCGGGGTCTTCCTCGGCGGCGCAATCGGCGCGGTGCTCGTGGCGCTCGTCGCGGCATGGAATCATCTCTTGGAGCGTGTGCGGAAAGCGGTCTGAATTTGTGCGTGCACGCCCTTGCAAGGGCGAAGGGGCGCTTTGAGCAATAAAGGAAGATCGTCATAGGAATGGGAAATGGAGGGCATTCTACCCGATGAAGCGGATCGTTGTATCGGGGTACTACGGGGCAAAGAACGCGGGCGACGAAGCCATGCTCGCGGCGATGCTCGAGGTGCTCGCGGATTTGGACCCGGAACTTCATATCACCGTCATCAGCGCCGATCCTGCAGACACCGAGCGACGCCACGGTGTGCACGCGGTAGGTTCCCTTGATGTGGGCGGAATCCTCGGTGCGATGCGTCGTGCCGACCTCCTCATCAGCGGCGGCGGCAGCCTCCTGCAGAACGTCACGAGCCGCCGCAGCCTTTACTACTATATGGGCATTATTTTGCTCGCACTGCTTCTTGGGAAAAAGGTCATGCTGTATGCGCAGGGGATCGGCCCTGTCACGGGGCGTTTTGCGTGCCGCTCGATGCGCTGGCTCGGCAACCGCGTCTCCCTTATCACCGTGCGTGACGAGGGCTCGATGGCAGAGCTGCGCCGCCTCGGCATCACGCGGCCGCCGATGGAGTGCACGGCAGATCCCGTGCTCGGCATTCATCCCGTCGGACGGGAGGCAGGGCGCGCCATCCTCAGCCGCTATGGCGCGGACGGCGCAAAGCCCGTTGTCGGCATCTCCGTGCGCGACTGGCAGGGCTGGCAGCACTACAAGGAGATCCTCGCCGAGATCAGTGATGCCATCGTGCGCGAACTGGACGCGCGCGTCGTCTTCCTCCCCATGCAGTATCCCGAGGACGTGCGCACGGCAAAGACCGTCGCCGCATGGACGAAAGAGGAGTGTACCGTTCTCGCGGATGAGTACAGCACGAGCGAGCTCCTCTCCCTCGTCGCCAACATGGATCTGATGATCGGCGTACGCCTTCACGCACTGATCTTTGCAGGCGTGATGGGCGTTCCCATGATCGGCATCTCATATGATCCGAAGGTCGATCGCTTCCTGCGTTCCATCGGCGAGAAGCCTGTCAATGACCTGCAGGACATCACGACTGCGAGCGTCCTGAAGGAGGTGCGCCGCAAATGGGCGGCGCGGCACGACTTTACGGCGGCAAACGCCGATCTCCTCACACAGATGCGGGGACTCGCGGCGCGCAACGCAGAGCTCGCGATGGGGCTTGTGCGGGGGAAAGGGTAGTGTGTATATTTTCTACTTGTCAATCGCTAAGGGAATTGCTATAATAAAAGCAGAAAGAAACGCCCTATGCGGCATCTTTCCGAAGTTGCGAATTGTTTTTGAACAACCGCTCACTTGGCAGAGTGGGCGGCTACTTTTTTGTTATCGCGAGTATATAGCCTGTGGCAACGATTAACAACAAAATCGCACCGATTTCAGACATCTCACTCACCCCCTTTCGGGGGAAAGACACCGCCGCGGGATTTCTCCCGCCCAGGACGTTTCGTCTGCATTATACACGGGATTATGTAAAAATACAAACGAATTTTCTGCAACGTAGGCAGAATGAAGCCGCATCCAATCATTTCTATGAGAGGATGCGGCTTTTGTCGTATATCTTGTTACTCCTCAATCGTCACCTGCATACCGACGTTTACGTGTTCCTTGAGCGCGCAGAGATCCTCATTGTTCATGCGGATGCAGCCCTCGGAGGCGCGCGTCCCGATGCTCGCGGGATCGTGCGTGCCGTGGATGCCGATGCCGTCCCATGCGCCTCCTGAGAGCGCAGACGTATCGAGACTGATGAAGTACGGGCCGTATGCGCCCTCGATCTCGCCCTTGCCGTCATGGAAATCATGCGTCCAGTAGGAGGAGTCAAGCACCTCGTCGATGGGGAAGCTGCCGTTGGGGGTCTTCATGTCGCCGCTCACGCGCTTCTGTCCCGCGTTCTTGCCGAGCGCAATCGGCCATGAGTTTACGACGTCGCCGTCTGCGAGGAGATAGAGACGGAACTCGCTCTTCTTGATAAGGATGCTCGTTCCGGCGGGTGCCTTTTGGGCCGGCTGGGACGGCGGCTCTGCAGGCGGCTTTTCCTCTGCAGCAGAGGCGGCCTCAACAGGCGCTGCTGCGGCTGGCGGAACTTGTGCCGATGTGTCCGCAGGGGCAGGGGCAGACGAAATGGCAGGAGCGGGGGCTGTGGGCTTCTCGTTTGATGGGCTCAGGGAGGTGTATGCCCCATAGGCGAACGCGAGGATCAGTACGCAGCCGAGCAGAGCAAAGAGCCTCGTATTGCTACGCTGTTTGCGGCGTATACGGACGGAGCGCAGATCATTTTGTCGCATTGTGCGCGCTCCTTTTCTTAAATCTTCTTGCAGAAGTCGGCAGAGACCCAGCCATCGGAGCCGTTGGCCCGGCGCACATAGTACCAGCCGTCTGTGCTCCCGATGAGGGAGAGGTACTCGCCGTTGTCAAAATAGCCCAGGATTACATCGTTTGTGCTCGGGCCTTCGCGCATCCGCACCTCCGTGCCGTGAATCTGACCATGCGTGTTCGGGGGGAGGAGGAACATCTCATGCCGCAGACTGTCAACGACAATGCGGGGCTCCGGAGATGGCGGCGCCGCAGGAGCTGATGCCGGCGCCGGTGCGGAGGCCTGCGTCTGCGATGGCGTGAGCGCAGAGGCCTGCGTCTGCGTTTGGGATGGTGCGCGCGTCTGCGCATCGCTCTGAGCAGACGACTGCGCCGCATCCTGGGTCGTCGCTTGCTGCGGCGGATTTTTGGCATCGCCGTTCCAATCATCCATCAGCTTGCTGATGGGATTGGAGCACCCGGCGGTGCAGAGAAGGAGGGCGGTCATTCCGATGAGAAGCAGGGGGCGCATGGGGGCATCTCCTTTCGCTGTGACAGGTCAAATGATTCATATCGATTTATTTCTTTTATTTTATCTAAGTTTACTGCAAAAAGATAGCTGTCACATAGTACAGGGTCAATCGTCCCTGTTTTTGGAGAAACGCATATTTTTTCAGGTGCAGAGCAGTGCGGCAGATATGAAAAGGCTGGAGAGCAAGGGCAGTCCTCTCCAGCCTTTTGGCGCTTACCGCAGCGTTTCCATCAGTGCTTCTTTATTCTCGTGCGGCGTCGTTGTCGGACGTCCCAAGTCCGCGCGGGAGCCGACGGCGGTGCGCACCTCGAGAAAGGTGAGGGCGCGCGCATCGTGCAGCTGCAGGAGGGCATGCGTGAGTTCATCCGCCGTCTGTGCCGTCGGCAGCACATGATAGCCGAGATTTTCGGCGATGGCGGGGAAACTGATGCTGCTCGCCGCCGTCGGTGCGCCGCCGACGCTCTCGTGTGCCTCGTTGTTGAGGAGGATGTGCATGAGGTTGGGCGGGGCAGCTGCGCCGATGGTCGCCATGGCGCCCATGTGCATGAGCGCCGCACCGTCGCCGTCGAGCGCGATAACGCGGCGATTCGGGCGGTGGATGGCGATGCCGAGCGCGAGCGCGGAGGCATGCCCCATCGAGCCGACCGTGAGAAAGTCATGTGCGTGATCCTCGCCGCGCGTCGCGCGCAGCTCGAAGAGCTCGCGCCCCGTCTTGCCTGTGGTTGCAACAATGACGGCATCCCCTGCTGTATCCAGAATGCGTGCGATTGCCTCCTCGCGGCGCAGGGCATAGTTGTTTGCATACGTGCGCTTTGGATACGAGAGTGCACCGTCCCGCACGAGGAGCGCGCACTGTCCGCCGCGCTCACGGTGTGAGGTCTGCTGTTCCATCCATGCCGCAATCTTGGCGGGTGTCGTGTCGCGCGTGAGCACGATCGTATGCACGCCCATCGTTTCCAGCAGCGGCAGACTCAGCCGCCCCTGCACGAGATGCTGCGGCTCGTCATGCAGATCGGGCTCGCCGCGCCAGCCGATGACAAAGATGCAGGGAATTCCGTAGACCTCCTCGTGCAGCAGGGAGAGCAGAGGGTTGACAATGTTGCCGAGCCCGCTGTTTTGGAGATAGACGAGCGGCGTCTTTCCCGTCGCAAGGTGATAACCTGCCGCAAGCGCTGCCGCACTGCCCTCGTTTGCCGCAATCATATGCGCGGGGCTGTTCGCCCCGTACGTGTCCATCAGATAGTCCACGAGCGGGCGCAGCTTCGAGTCCGGCACGCCCGCAAAGAACTCCGCGCCAAGCGCAGAGATGAGTTCGCTTACGTTCATAGGTGCTCCTTTTTGTCCTTTCCAAACCACTCTGGCCTTGCCGCGTGCATCTCCGGCCAGATCTCACCGTTGTTTGCAAGCACTTGTACAATTTTACGTGCACGCGGGTAGAAGAAGGCGCGCATCTCCTCGCTGTCCCGTTCGTATCCGTGTTCAAGTTCATGGGCGCGCGGATAGATGGCGACCTTGGCATCGGCGAAGTTTGCTGTTCCATTCTCATTGAGTGGGCCTGCTGTCTCGAGGCGCAGCGTATGTGTATGCGTGCGCACGGCGAGTTTGTATGTCTGCCCAGGGAACATAGACATGCTGATCGCGGCATCGCGTTGTCTGCCACCAAAGACGGCGGGCAGATTGCCGTCGATGTCCTCGGCGACGGGGAATCCTGTCAAATGGCCCAAGGTCGGATAGATGTCCGCAATACTCGTCAGCTCATCTGTAACGATCCCCTCAGGAATTCCTGCGCCGCGCATCATCCAGACGGCACGCGTCGAATTTTCACCAATAACATCGATCACACCGTTTGTCGGTGCAGAAAATACCGAGTTTCCGTGATCGGAGTAGAGATTCACGATATACTCATCTGCCGCGAAATGCTCCTCGACATAGGAGAGCAGACAGCCGATGCTGCGGTCTGCATGGCGGAGACTCCGCCAGAACTGTTCCTGATAGATCGCGAGTTTCGGCAGACGGACACTTGCGATGCTCTCGTCGAGTTCAAAGAGACGATCAGAGAGCGGCAGTTGTGTCTCCACCGATGGATGGAACTTGAAGCCTTTTGCATTCCACGGGTGTACGTCGGTCGTATGCAGATAGAGAAACTGATCTGTCTCGCGAAACGCCTCGATCTGCATGATCGCGCGATCAACCATCTCCGCAGACGGGAGCTTCCACGCACTCACGTTCAGCATGTCGTAGCCGCGCAGTGCGCCGCAGTAGACGCTGTCGCTTGCGCCCATCGGTGCTGCAGCATAGTAGCCGAGATCCGACATACACTCCGAGAGCGTCATAAAGTCCGGTGGGAGCTCGTGGCTGTCGCGTTCGTGAAAGACCTGTGTGTGATGCGGATAGCGTCCCGTCTCAATGACGGGGAGTGCGGGATAAGTGCACTCCGACGTGGAGAAATGCTGATCGAAGATCACGCCGCGCGCAAAGAAGCGTGCAATATTCGGCATACAGTCGGGGAAGCGGGCGCGTGCCACATTCCATGAAAGCCCGTCAACGAGGATGTTCAGCACGAGTCTATGCCGCATGGGGCTGTGACCGAGACGAATTGGCAAGCCAACAACATATGGGGAATCGTCCGCCGCTTTGAGATGTGTCGTCTCCGAGAGCCGGAAGTGACTGAACGCCCATTTTCCGAGATATGCCGTTGCGGGGGGAAGGGTCTCGGTTTTTACTGTGAGTTCCTGTAGGTTTTTCGTACCCGCAATGGGGAGGATGACCTCCGTCCCCTGCGGAATTTCGATTGTTGCCGCACCGCATACCGTCTGCGCCTTTTGCAGCTGAAAGGGGAAGTCGCGCTGCATCTTGTCGACGAATACCCCGGTGTGGCGCACCTCCTCGATGAGCGCACTCTTGTCAGAGAGAAAGGCGTTCTCGACATAGGTACCGACCCAGTGACGTACACTTCCCGCAGGAGGCGTTAGCGGCAGATGTTCGCCGACAAAGGCATCGAGGTCAAAGCGAAGCCCGCCCCCCTCATCGAGCGCTGCACGGCTCTGTGTCATCGGCGCACCCGTCCCGAACCCCGCCGCGACGGAGAGCCGATTCAGTCCCTCCGTTCCGCCGCGGACGGTAAGCTCTATGGGGATATCGGGGGCAAAATGCAGCCCGTAGGCATAGCCATACATTGTGAGGGCATCCAGCGTACGCCCGAGGCAGGTGTAGATCTCCGCGAGCAGCGTCCATATCTCATAGTGTACCGGACGGCGGCGATAGGCTCGCTCTGCACAGACAAGAGCTGCCGCAGTGTCGTCATGATGCAGGAGATAGCGCGCGGCGAAGATATCCGCATTTTCGGCATCCGGAGACTCCTTCCGATAGGAGGCGAGAGCAGCAAGAAAACCATCATCGTATTCCCCGCGCTCTGCACGTGCGAGCAGAGCGTAAAAGAGCTGGCAGGCGCGTTCATTGCTCTGCCAGAATACCGTGCAGTCGTGCATCATTATATTTCCTCCGGCAGAGGGAACATTTCCCCGTTATTCCCAATACACTTTAGGAATTCCCGCACACGCGGGTAGAAAAATGCGCGCAGTTCAGGGCTGTCCACCTCATGCCCTGCAATACCTTCATGTGCACGAGGATAAATCCCCGCCTTTGTTCGTTCAAGATCGGCAGTACCGCTGAGCGAGACGACATCCATTGTCTCGAGACAGAATGTATAGTATTGTGCACGCGCTGCAAGATGATAGTGCTTGCGCGGGAAGAGGGAATTGCTGTAGGCGATCTCGCGTCCTGTGCCGCCGAAGAGCTGCGGCAGGACACCGTCCACATTGTCGCCGACCGGAAACCTAAGCAAATGGGCAAGTGACGGATAGATGTCCACGGCACTCGTCAACTCATCCGCAACAATGCCCTCCGGCACCCCTGCGCCGCGCATCATCCACGCTGCGCCCGTTAATTGAGCGTCCACGATATAATGTGTCGGGCTGAAGATCGGCACACCGTGATCCGAGTACAGGCTGACGAGATAGTCCTCAGGAGCATAATGCTTCTCAATATAGGCGAAGAGTGCACCGAGCGCACGATCCGTATCGTGTATCGCCTGCCAGAATGCGGTTTGGTAAAATGCGCTTGGACGCAGGTATGGACTCGTAACCTTCTCCTTTGAGCCGGAGAGACGTCCCGCAAGCGGCAGCTGCATTTGCGCAGAGGAGGAAATTTGGAATATTTCGCCGCCCCACGGGTGCACATCGCCGAAGTGCAGGAAGATAAAGTGATCCGCCTCGTGACATCCATCCAGATAGCGGATCGTGCGCTCCACACCTTCATAGGCATGGAGGCGGTAGGGCGAAACAACGAGACGGTCGTACCCGCGCGTCACTCCGTTGTAGATGCCGATACCGTCGCCCATAAGGCTCGTTGTTGTGTAGCCTGCATCACGCGCACGCTCAGCAATGGTGATATAGTCCTCGTTCAGTTCGATCGCTGCCCACTCACTGAATACACCCGAATGTTGGGGGTACATTCCTGTTTCGATTGTGGGAAGTGAGGGATAGGTGTACTCGAGTACAGAGAAATGCTGGTCAAAAATCGTACCGCGTGCAAAGAAGCGCGCAGTCTCAGGCATATGTTTGGCAAATGACGAGCGAAGCACCTGCCACGGCAGGGCATCCACGAGGATGTTCACGACGAGTTTCTTTCGTGCAGGGCTGTGTTCGAGACGGATCGGCGTGCCGACGATAAAGTCCTCTGCCGACGAGAACTGAGTATCTTCGTTCAGACGGAAAAAATTTGGCGTTGCGGAATTCAGCCAAATGCAGTCATCTGCTGCTTCTGTTTTTGCAGTGAGGACCTGCTCGTTTGCAGTTCCAAAGATGGGGACAATCGCCTCGGTACCTGCTTCAATCGAGATGGTTGCTTCTTTTGGCGCGCGTGTACCGCGCATGATGTCGAAGGTAAAATCCCCGCCGACATTGCCCGCCAGTCCATCCGCGTGGGCAATCGTATGCATCAGCCAGCGCTTATTGCCATGGATCTCCTGCTCTGTATACGCCCCGACATAGTAGTGTGGTGCAATATGATGCGAGACAGGAAGGAACTCCTCGAAGAAGACTGTGGACTCTGCCGTCAATCCTGACTCTGGTGAAAAGTGCATACGGCTGAGTGCATAGGGGGCATAGTTTGCCTTGCCTGTCGCACGCGAGAGGCGGTCGAGGACTTCCTTCGTCAATACAGAGGAGGGGACATCGAGAGAGATGGGCATATGGAAGAAGTTCAGCGGATATCCCTGCATGACGAGCGCATCCGCATAGCGGCGGGCAGCCGCATAGGCGCGCGACAGCACAGACCAGATCCGCGGCTCGACGGGACGGCGGTGAAAGGCGCGCTCGCCGCAAAGGATGGCATTCTCTGCATCACCGTTCGCAAGCAGATATTCTGCAGCAAAGATATCCGCGCGTTCACTATCCTCTTCCTCCCGATAGGCAGCGAGCAATGTGAGGAAATCATCATCGTAGGCATCAGCCTCTGCACGTGCAAGAAGATCGTAAAAGAGCTCAGCGGCGTGTTTGTTGTTTTGGTGAAATACGGTGAAGTTGCTGCTCATGACACGCCTCCTCGTGATTAAAAACGTTCCCCATTGTTTGCAATCTCCCGTACGAGGTCCCGTGCACGCGGATAGAAGAATGAGCGCAGCTCTGCGCTGTCGGCCGCATGGTCTTTCTCGAGCTCATGTCCGCGCGGATAAATGCCGACAGCTGCTCCTGCAAAATCCACGGTCCCATCCGTTTCCGTAAAGCCTTTCGTCTCAAGGCGCAGGGCATGTGTCGCTGTGCGCACGGCGAGCTTGAATGTCTGTCCTGGAAATTGAGAGTAGGAGCATACTGTATCGCGCTCCCTGCCGCCGAAGATGGCGGGCAGATTCCCGTCGATATCCCCAGCGACGGGAAAACCGCACAGAGTACCCAGCGTTGGATAAAGATCCACGATGCTTGTCAGTTCATTCGTGACAACCCCTTCCGGGACACCCGCGCCGCGCATCATCCACGCAGCCATTGTTGAGTTCTCTCCGATGACATCGAGCTCCGTGCCCTCCACGCGCGGAGTAAAGACCGAACTGCCATGATCGGAGTAGAGGCTGACAATATATTCATCGTCCGCATAGTGACTCTCGATATAGGAGAGAAGCATGCCGATATTGCGGTCAACATCTCTGAGACCTGCGCGGAACTGCGCCTTGTAGATCTCAAAGTCCGGCAGACGTACACTCGCCGTCTCCTTCTCCCACGCAAAGAGACGGTGCGCAAGCGGCAGGCGCGTCTCCACCTCGGTCGCAAAGTTGAACGCCATCGCATCCCACGGATGCACATCGGAAAGATGGAGGAAGGTGAAGAGATCCGCCTCGCCGAATGCCTCGATGTGATGGATTGTTCGTTCTGCACCGAGGCGGGAGGGTTGTTGCCATACCGTCGAAATCAGCCGATCGTAACCGCGCATCGTACCGTTATAGATGCCGTCTGTCGCTAATATGGGGGCGGAGGTGTAGTAGCCGAGATCCTTCATGCACTCGGCAAGCGTCAGGAATGCAGGCGAGAGCTCATGACTTGCCTCACCTTGAAAGAACTGCGTGTGATGCGGGAAGCGTCCCGTCTCGATAGCGGGCAGGGCGGGATAGGTGTACTCCGATGTGGAGAAATGTGCATCAAAAACTGTTCCACGTGCAAAGAAGCGAGCGATATGCGGCATCCATTCGGCAAAGTGACCGCGTACAACATTCCACGGGAGCGCATCGACGAGAATATTCAGCACGAGCTTATGGCGATGTGTGCCGTGTCCGAGGAGGATTGGCGTACCTGCGGCAAATGGCGCATCCTCCTCGCATGTCAGCGTCGTCGGTTCGGAGAGCCGTATATAGCTGTACGACCATTTGCCGAGGTAGGCAAGCTGATCTGCGTGCGACGGCGTGCTGACAATCAGTTCCTGCACGGGCTGTGTTCCGGCAATAGGGAGGAGTGCCTCACGTCCTTCCGGCACATCGATCTGTACGGCGCCGCGTACCTCCTGCGCCTTCTGCAGGTCAAAGGGGAAATCGCGGCAGATATTGTCTTGGAACCAATCCTTTGTACGGGCATCCGCAATCATATATCCGCGATCCGAGAGAAAGCCGCCGTCGGCATAAGTTCCGACCCAGAACGGGGCGCTTCCCTCCGGCACCGTGACGGGAAGGTACTCCCCGACAAAGACATCTGGATGGAAGGTCAGCGTATCGTTTTCGATGACGGCGCGCCTCTTTGCAAGAGGTGCGTCAATGCAGCCAATCATTGCACGTGTGAGACGGGCAAGTGCCGCCGCATCCGCATGCGGCAGGGTGGAGGGTATCGCTGTCTGCTTAAAGCGATGGAGATAGGCATTAAAAATCGAAGCATTCAGAGCATCCCCCAGCGCTGAATGTATGACAGCAAGCAGCCTCCATGTCTCGTTGTGCACAGGGCGAAGCGCATAGGCTCGCTCAGCGCAGAGGCGCGCATTCTCGGTATCGCCGTGATGCAGGAGGTACTGCGCAGCAAAGATGTCTGCATGGGCTGGGTTCGTTCCTGCCTCCCGATAGGCAGCAAGTGCAGCAAGAAAATCATCATCATATGCTCCGCGTTCCGAGCGTGCGAGGAGATCGTAAAAGAGTGCGGCGGCAGTATCGTTGTTTTGCCAAAATACGCTGAAATCGTCCGTCACGTTACGTTCCCTTTCCCTCGTTCAAAGTTATCCGAACCACTGCGGGCGAGCTGCACGCATCGCGGGCCAGTGTTCACCGTTGCTTGCGATCGCGCGCACGAAGTCCCGTGCGCGCGGGTAGAAGAACGCACGCAGCTCCTCGGAGTCGAGCCGATAGCCTTCCTCAAGCTCGTGTTCGCGCGGATAGATGCCGACCGTTGCTCCTGCAAGGTCCACACGCCCGTCCTCGTCGACGAACTCCTGCGTCTCAAGGCGCAGCGCATGATCGCGCGTGCGGACAGCAAGCTTGAATGTCTGCCCCGGGAACTGAGACGTGGAGCAGACCACATCGCGCTCCCTGCCGCCGAATACGGCGGGGAGATTGCCGTCACTGCACGCGGCGACGGAGAAGCCGCACAGATGGGCGAGCGTCCGCTGGATATCGACAATGCTCGTCAGTTCATTTGTACGCACACCCACGGGCACGCCCGTGCCGCGCATCATCCATGTCGCGTTTGAGACGTATGTGCTGATAATGTCCAGCTTGTCCGAGGTTTCCTTGTTGAATATGGGAACACCGTGATCCGAGTAGAGGCTGACAATGTACTCGTCGGCGGCAAAGTTCTCCTCCAGGTAGGTGAGGAGAATGCCGATGTTGTGATCCACCTGACGCACGCGTTCCAGATACTGCTCCTGATAGATGCGCATATTGGTCAAAAAGACGCTTGCCGTACGCTCTGTGTGGTCAAAGAAGCGGTCGGCGAGCGGGAGATGGGTCTCAACGTTGGTGTCGAATTTATAGCCGAGACCGTCATACGGGTGTATGTCATTGACCGCAAGAAAGAGGAACTGATCGACCTCGTCGAAGGCTTTGAGCTGGCGCAGGACGTGGTCCACGCCATCGACCGAATTCTGAATCCATGTGGAGAGCACCGCGCGGTCATAGCCGCGCATAACGCCTTGAGAGAGCCCCTGATCGGCCCCCATCGGGATGGCACAGTAGTAGCCGAGTGCCTTCATGTGCTCGGCTGTGGTGGTCATCTCTGCGGGCAGCTCGCGTCCGGCATTTACGTTGAAGATATGTGTATGATGGGGATAGCAGCCGGTCTCAATGGCAGGGAATGCCGAGAGGGTGTGCTCTGAGGTCGAGAAATGCTGATCGAAGATTGTGCCGCGTGCGAAGAATTTGGAGATGTTTGGCAGATGGGTCGCGGCGTAGGGACGAACGACCGCCCAGGATAGAGCGTCGACGAAAATATTCAGGACGAGCTTGCGCCGCACGGGGCTGTGTTCGAGCAGGATCGGGGTGCCGACGGCATAGGCATCCTGTGCATCGGCATACAGCTGTGTGGTCTCGTTCAGACGAAAGAAGCTGAACGCCCACTTGCCGAGATAGATATCCCGTGTCCCCATGGAGGGCGTTGTGACAGAGATTCGTTGGTCGGGGACCGTGCCCGCCAAGGGGACAATTGCCTCCCGTCCGGCGGGAAGCGCGATCTCGGTTGTGCCGCGCACCTCGCTTGCCTTTTGCAGGTCAAAGAAGAAGTCGCGGTGGCCGTAGCGTGTGAACCATGCAGTATGCCGTGCCTCAGTGAGCATATAGCTGTGATCGGACAGCCCCGTGTTCTCTGCATAGGCGGCACTCCAAAAGCGTGCGCTGCCCTGTGGCATCGTTATGGGAATCTCCTCACCGATGAATACGTCAAAGCGGAACCCGAGCCCCGGGTTCATCAGATAGGCGCGGCTGGTTGAGGTCGGGGCGTTCAGGCTCTTTCCCGTGGCGAGCGTCAGTCGGCCCAAGGCTTCGTTTTGAATTTCCTCGGTCAGACTGAGATCGAGGTCGATTCCCCCCGTGTCCGCACCTCGATAGAGCCCGTAGGCGTAGCCCTGCATCGTGACAGCATCGAGCTCCCGCCCGAGCTGCTTGTAGGCGGCGGCGAGCACGCGCCACACCTCGAGATTCAGGGGCCGCTTTTGAAAGGCGCGTTCCCCGCAGAGCGCGGCGTTCTCAGCGTCGCCGTGATGGAGGAGGTACTGCGCGGCGAAGATGTCCGCGCGCTCCGAGTCTGGTGCAGCCTCCCGATAGGCAGCGAGCTGTGCCAGAAAATCATCATCGTATGCCCTGCGCTCCGAGCGTGCGAGGAGGTCGTAAAAGAGAGTACGGGCGCGGTCGTTGTTTTTCCAGAATACCGTGAAATCGTCCTGCATTTCTCCCTGTCCCCTTTGCAATCAGTTACGCCCTCAGTGCTTCCTTAAATACGCGGAAAAAGCCTCGGATGTCTGCCTCATCAATGGCGCCGAGGGCGCAGAGGCGGAACGTCGCCGAGGTTTGCATCTTACCGGGGTAGATGGTGTAGCCGCGCTCATAGCAGTAGTCGTGTACGCGCATGAAATCAAAGTCTGCCGATGGATATTCCACGGCGACCACGAGTCCCGACTGGATCGCGCGCGGGATGGCTTCCTTCAGCCCAAGCTCTGCAAGTCCCTCGTGGATGGCGTTGATCGTGCGCGTATGGCGTGCCCATTTTTTCGTTTCGCCCTCGGCAAAGTACTCCGTGAGCGCACGCCTTGCCGCATAGACCGTCTGCACGGGCGGGGTAAAGCGCATCTCGCCCGTCTGCTCGAACCCCTCGTACTGCATGACGAGATTCGTGTAGTACGAGCGCACGGGATACGCCTTTGCTGCCGCGAGCACGGATTTTTTCGCGAGGACAAAGGACAGCCCCGTCATGCCCTGAATGCCCTTTTGTGCCGAGGACATACACACGTCAATGTTCATTTCATCAACGCTGAATGGAATCATGGCATACGTTGAGATTGTGTCCGCGATCATGACGGCCCCGTATGCGTGGGCGAGTGCGCCGATCTCCTGCACGGGGTTTAGAATGCCCGTGCCTGTCTCCTGATGGGTTGTGTAGACGGCAGTGATGTCAGGATGCTCGATGAGCATGCGCTCGACCTCGGCGAGATTGGGCTGCCCGTCAATCGGAAACTTCAGGTCGATATGCGGCACGCTGTAGGCGCGCGCCATCTCTGCTGCACGTGCGGAGTATGCGCCGTTGTTGACGATGAGGAGCTTCCCCTCCGCAGGGACGAGCGAGCTGACACACGCATCCATGCAGATCGTACCCGAGCCGCAGAAAAGGACGGTCGTCCACTCCGTTTCATTTGCGTGGACGACCTTTAGTAGATCTGTGCCAAGCTCCCGCATGAGCTCGCCGAATTCGCGCTCGCGCGGGCAGATGTCGGGGACGAGCTGTGCCGCCTTGACCGTATCGGTCGTTGTCGCGGGACCGGGGTTGAGGAGAATGTTGCGTTTGATGTTCATAGCTTACTTCCGATACATAAATACATTGAATACAAACGGTGTGTTCCAGTAGTCCTCCATCTCGATGGCGGGGAAGTTGATGTTAAGATCGTGCGCGCGTGCGAAGTCCTCGAAGAACGCGCGGCAGTAAAAGAACTTTCTGAGCCCCTTGTAGCGTTCGTCATAGTCGGGGATTGTCGCACGGCGATAGGCGAGGAAGTCTTCTTCTTTGTCCGCATCGTGCAGGTCAATGAGACCGATGGCACCGGTCGTTTTTTCGAGCATACGAGTGAGGACGCGCTCTGCGAATTCCTCGCTTGGGAAATAGGAAAAGACGCTGTTCGAGAGAGCCGCATCGTATTTGAGCGCCGTGTCGAACGCATCTGCCTCACCGCAGGTGAGTTCACGCGCATCGGGGAGCACTTTACGTGCTGTTTCGACAAGAGGGGCAGCATAGTCCGTGCCGCCGACCGCAATGCCGTCGCGCTGCATGAGGTAGAGATTGGCCCCAGCGCCGCAGCCGACATCATAGACGCTCATACCATCTTTGAGATGCAGCAGCTCTTTGATGCGCCGCCCCTGCATCAGAAGCGAGTCCAGCGGAATGCCTCCGTCCACGACATCGAAGCCGTTGAGGCGCTTCAGTTCGAGAAAGACATCCTGCCAATCGCCCATGAGGGCATCGTCTGCCGCCTGCCGCCGGTTCCAGACGGCTTTCCATTCATTGCTCACTATACTACCTCGATCAGCCGGATGATGTCCTTGATCGGCAGCAGCGCACTGTCGATCTCGTGTGCGCGGTGGTGCGTGAGAATGGAACGTGCCGCGCCCTCCATGGCGGGGAATGCCGCACGCGTGAGTTGGTTCGCGTAGATGACGATGCGCACGCCGTGTGCCGCGAGCTCCGCTTCCGTGATTGTGTTGTAGGAGGAGGGGACGGCGACGATCGGGACGTTCGGATGTTTTGCGCGGAATGCGTCGCAGAACGCGATGACCTCGTCGGGAGACTTCGCGCGCGAGTGGATCATGATGCCGTCCGCGCCTGCCGCGACGTATCCCTCCGCGCGTTCCAGCGCGTCGTCCAGCCCCTTTTCGAGGATCAGGCTCTCGATGCGTGCGATGATCATGAACTCCTCCGTGCGCTGTGCCGCCTTGCCTGCGGCGATCTTCTCGGAGAAGTTCTCGATCGTGTCCTGTGTCTGCGCGACCTCTGTACCGAAGAGGGAGTTGCGCTTTGCGCCCGTCTTGTCCTCGATGATGACGGCAGAGACTCCGATGCGCTCCAGCGTGCGGACGTTGTAGGCGAAATGCTCCGCCGTGCCGCCCGTGTCCATGTCGAGGATGATGGGCTTCGTTGTGACCTCCATGACCTCGTTGATGGTCTGGATGCGGTCGGAGAGGTCGACCAGCTCAATGTCTGGTTTGCCGCGCGAGGTCGAATCACAGAGGCTTGAGACCCACATTGCGTCGAACTGGTCAAGCCCGCCGTCGTTCTCGACGACTGTCTTTTCGGCAATCAGCCCCGTGAGTCCGTTGTGCACCTCGATGGTCTTTACGATGGGGACGATCTCGAGGAGGCGGCGCAGCCGTCCGCGCCGTGCCTCAGGCATCGCGAGCTGCTCACGCATCTGCCAGTCGATCTTGCGCACCTCGGCATTCTCCGTATAGGGCGGCTCGATCAGCTCGCCGCCGTAACGCGCGAGTGCGGCGAGCACGTTCTTGCGGATCGACGACTCGGGTCCCTGCGCCCAGTTGCTCCCGTGCACGACGTAGTTGGGGCGCAGGCGATCAATGACCTCGTCGTACATGATGTGCTCCTGCACGATAACCTGTGTGACCTCGGGCAGTGCGCGGATCATCTCCATGCGCTCGGCGAGCGTCTTGGTCGGAAAGCGGTTGTAGCGAACCATCTCCGGATCGGAGAGCACGCCGACCGTGACCTCGCCCAGCTCTGCCGCCGCACGCAGGAGGTTGCGGTGTCCCGCGTGGATGATGTCGGTGCAGAAGCAAGTGTAAACATGTTTCATAGATTCCTTCTCCCTCTATCTCTATCTTTTGCGCTGGAGGATCGTATATCTGTGACTTGGCGAGGCGTTCGCATCGGGCACTCCGCCAAGCTGGACACTCAGCCCCTCTTTATCCGCGCCTCAAGCTCCCGCAGCTCCTCCACCGTGTCAATCTCCCACACGTCCGCGCGCGTGCATTCCCTGATATACACGTCGCATTCGCGCGGATGATATTTCAGCATGATCTCGTCCCAGTAGAGCTGACGATACTGTTCCTCGGCGTAGAGCGCATTTGCACATGCGGCGAGCCGCTCCCCGTCCGCCGCCGTCCAGTAGGACAGCCCGAGCATCTGATGGCAGGGGTGATCACTTTCGGTGTCAATATGTGTGATCCTGCCCGCCGCGTCCGAGTCGAAGCACCAGTCGTCCGCCTCTGCGACGGGGAATGCGATGTAGTTCGAACGCTCCTGTGTGGGCGTAATGACGGCAGGATTGGCAACGTAGAGATCGCCCTCGATCACGTAGCTGTCTGCGAGCAGCCCCGCACGTCCCGCGAGTGCGATGGACGAGATGTTGTTCGCCGTCTCCCAGTCGGGATTGTCGACAAACTGCAGGTGAGGGTACTTTGTGCGGAGCGTGTCGAATGCCGCGCCGCAATACCCCCGCACAATAGTAATCGACGAAATCCCCGCCGCATTAAGCGCATCTAAAATTGTCGCAATGATCGGCGTGCCGCTCACGGGCACGAGCGGTTTCGGCATATGGTCCGTCAGCGGTGCGAGGCGCGAGCCGCGCCCCGCCGCGAGAATGACGGCGCGTCTTACACGGTGTGTACCCATCAGCACAGCCCCATCTTGCGCATGGTTTTCCGCAGTGTCTTCTCCGCGATGTGCGCGGCACGCTCCGCGCCCTTTGCGACCTCCGCGTCGAGATACGCCTTGTCCTCCATCAGCCGCGCGTAATTCTCGCGGATCGGACGCAGTTCGTCCGCGACCACCGTGCCGACCGCCGTCTTGAAGTCGCCGTAGCCCCTGCCCGCGAACTCCGCCGTAATTTCATCGAGCGATTTGCCTGTCACGGCGGAGTAGATCGTCATCAGATTGTTGATGCCGTCTTTTCCTTCGCGGAATGCAACCTCCGCCTCGCTGTCCGTCACGGCGGACTTGAATTTTCTCAGGATCGTATTCTCGTCGTCAAGGATGTAGATCGTCGCCTTTGCATTCTCGTCCGACTTGCTCATCTTCGCCGTCGGCTCCGCGAGACTCATGACGCGTGCACCCGCCTTAGGGAAATAGCCCTCGGGCAGGCGGAACGTCTCGCCGTAGACGTGGTTGAACCGCGCTGCGATGTTCCGCGTAAACTCAAGGTGCTGCGTCTGATCCGCACCGACAGGCACATAGTCCGCCTGATAGAGCAGGATGTCACCCGCCATGAGGGCGGGGTAGGTAAAGAGCCCCGCGTTGATGTCCTCGGGGTGCTTCGCCGACTTGTCCTTGAACTGCGTCATGCGCGAGAGATCGCCGAACGGGCTGAGGCAGGACAGCATCCACCCCATCTGCGCGTGCGCGGGTACATGGCTCTGGATAAAGACGAGGCTCTCCTCGGGGTCAAGCCCGCACGCGAGCAGCAGCGCAAACGCCGCGCGGCTCGCCTTACGCCGTGCGGCGGGATCGTGGTACACCGTCAGTGCGTGGAGATCGGCGACAAAATAATAGCAGTCATACTCCTCCTGCAGGTGCCGCCAGTTTTTCACTGCCCCGAGATAGTTGCCGAGGGTGAATGTGCCGGTGGGCTGAATGCCGCTCAGGATAATCTTGCGGCGGGAGGTGACTGCGTCCTTTTCGTTCATGACGTTCCTTCCTTTGTTGTAGAATGTTTCTCCATTATATACCATGAGAGAAAGATAAGCAAAGCCACAAAAAAATCTTGCCAACATTCCTTCTCTCTGTTACAATATCTTCCGTACGATCAAGAACGAACCACAAGATATAGTATAAGGAGCACATTTATGACAGTAACGACCGTAACGAAGCGTGCAGGCCACGCCGTCCCCTATGACCGCGCGAAGATCCGCAACGCGATCGCAGCGGCGAGCAAGGAGTATGTCCACCCGATGACGGGCATCGAGATCGACGAGGTGACAAGCGCCGTCGAGGCGGCGTTTGGCGACCGCGCGCAGATCAGCGTCGAGGAGATCCAGGATCTCGTCGAAAAGCAGCTGCTCGTGCACGGCTTCCACGACATCGCACGCCGCTACATCACCTACCGTCAGCGGCATGCACAGCGGCGCCTTGCACAGAAACACCTGATGGCGAGCTACCGCGACATCTTCTTCGCGGATGCCGTCGACTCCGACCTCAAGCGCGACAACGCGAACATCAACACGGACGCGTCCATGGGCATCATGCTGAAGCTCGGCGCGGAGGGCGCGAAACACTTCGTCGACAACTACGTCCTGGAGGAGCGTTACGCCGTCGCCGACCGCGAGAACTTCATCCACATCCACGACAAGGACTTCTCGCTCATCACGTTCAACTGCTGCCAGATCGATCTGCTGAAGCTGTTCCGCGGCGGCTTCTCCACGGGGCACGGCTTCCTGCGCGAGCCGAACTCCATTCGCGCGTACGCGAGCCTCGCGTGCATTGCGATCCAGTCGAACCAGAACGATATGTTCGGCGGGCAGAGCATCAACGCATTCGACTATGCCATGGCGGACGGAGTAAAGAAGTCGTTTCGCAAGGCGATTGTGGAGGAGGCGTGGAAGGCGCTGCTCTACCGCCTTGGCCGCGGACATTTCACCCACGAGGCGTTCAAGAAGGCACTGCGTCACGAACTGGACTTCGCCGTCTGTGTCTATGCGGAAAGGCAGGACGACGAACGCGCAGAGCGGGCGCGAGCCGAACTCTCACGAGCCCTGCACGCCGTCTACAGCGCGGCGTTCGAGACACCCGTCGCGCAGGAACTCGAAGCAGACGCGCGCACCGTCTATCAACTCGCGTGCGAGAGCGTCGAGGAGGAGACACATCAGGCGATGGAGGCGCTCATTCACAACTTCAACACCCTCCACTCGCGCGCGGGTGCGCAGGTGCCGTTCAGCTCCATCAACTACGGACTGGACACCTCGCCCGAAGGGCGACTCGTCACCCGCGAGGTGCTCAGTGCCATCTGGCAGGGGCTCGGCAACGGCGAGACGGCGATCTTCCCAATCTCCGTGTTCCAGCTGAAGGCAGGCGTCAACTACAACCCCGAGGATCCGAACTACGACCTCTTTATCGAGTCCTGCCGCGTCAGCGCACGCCGTCTCTTTCCGAACTATGTCAACATCGACGCGCCGTACAACCTCCAGTACTACAAACCCGGCGACTACAACAGCTGCGTTGCGACCATGGGCTGCCGCACGCGCGTCATGAGCAACGTCAACGGCCCTGAGCAGTCGGGCAGCCGCGGCAACTTCTCCTTTACAACGATCAACCTGCCGAAGCTTGCTCTGGAGGCGAAGGGGGATCTTGACGAGTTCTGGAAACTCTACGATCACTACATTGATCTCTGCCACGACTACCTGCTCGACCGCCTGAAAATCATCGAGGACAAGCACGTCTACAACTATCCGTTCCTCATGGGGCAGGGGGTTTGGATGGACAGCGAGAAGGCGGCTCCCGTCGACTCCATCAAGGATCTCCTCAAGCATGCCTCGTACTCCATCGGCTTCTGCGGGCTTGCCGAGTGTCTGGTCGCAC
Organism: Selenomonas sp. oral taxon 920; assembly: GCF_001717585.1. Lineage (NCBI taxonomy): Bacteria > Bacillati > Bacillota > Negativicutes > Selenomonadales > Selenomonadaceae > Selenomonas > Selenomonas sp. oral taxon 920. The sequence goes on along the minus strand of NZ_CP017042.1, from coordinate 2,273,189 downwards.
TCACGGGCAAGCACCACGGCGAGAGTCCCGAGTCGCAGGAACTCGGGCTCAAGATTGTCGGACATCTCAGAGAGCGCACGGACGCGTACACCGAGGCGGAACAACGCAACTGGACGACGTTCGGCACGCCGGCGGAGAGCACGGCGGGGCAGTTCCAGCGTGCGAACAAAAAGGCGTACGGCATCATCCCCGGGGTCACCGACCGCTCCTACATGACGAACTCGAGCCATGTGCCCGTCTACTACGACATCAGCGCGTACGACAAGATCCGCATCGAGGCGCCGTACCACGCGCTTGAGAACGCGGGGCACATCGCCTACATCGAGATGGACGGGGATCCCTCGAAGAACGTCAAGGCGTTCGAGAAGGTCGTCCGCGCCATGCACGACGCGGACATGGGCTACTTCTCCATCAATCATCCCGTTGACCGTGACCCCGTCTGCGGCTACACGGGACTGATCGAGAACGAGTGCCCGCACTGCCACCGCAAGGAGAGCTCCTTCGGCACCATGACCGTGCCGCGCATGAAGGACTAAAAAGAAACAGACGGAGAGTGTACCACAAACATCGCGTTTGAGGTGCACTCTTTTTTCTGCTACAATAACAAATAAAGGTGGGATTGCAGTGCATGAAAAGCGATGGCAAAGCTGCGCGATGACGGTCAACGGACTGCCGCAGCACATCCGCTACAATATAGATACGGTGGAACATCTCTTTCTGCCGCTCCTGCGCCGCCTCACGCAGATGCAGCGGCGTGCGGGACGGCGGGTCATCGCCTTTCTCGCTGCACCGCCTGCGACGGGGAAATCTACACTCCTGCAATTTTTGGAGCGGCTCGTGCGGGAGCACGCTGACCTCACGCAGATGCAGGCGCTCGGTATGGACGGCTTCCACTATCCGAACCGTTATCTGGAGACACATACCATCCTGCGCGACGGTGTGGAGATACCACTGAAATCCATCAAGGGCGCGCCCGAGACGTTCGACGTGCCTGCGCTCGCAGCAAAACTGTGTGCGGCGAAGAACGGGCGGACACTCTTCCCCGTCTATGACCGCCGCATTCACGATGTTGTACCCGATGCACTGACCGTGGACGCGCCCATCCTCCTCATCGAGGGCAACTGGCTGCTCTTGGATGAGGAGCCGTGGAGAGGCCTCCGTCCCCTCGCCGACTATTCCGTCCGTATCGACGCACCCGCCGCGTTCCTGCGGGATCGTCTCATCGCCCGCAAGGTGCAGGGGGGACTCTCCGAGGCGGAGGCGACTGCCTTCTGCGAGGCGAGTGATGCCCGCAACGTCGAACGCTTTGCCGCACATGCAGGTGCGGCGGACGAGGTCTGGCGCATGGAAGCGGACGGCGACTTCGTGCGGGTATAAATTTCCATATGAAAACTCCCACTGCGTTTACCAGGCGCAGTGGGAGTTTTGTCGTCCGTTGTGATATACTGAAGCTGCCACGGCCCTAACCAAGCCAATCCAGCAAGGAAGGGAGGGTGTCTCATGATGTTCTATGACTTTGTCGTATCTCTCCTGATCAGTATTTTGGGAAGTATCCTGGGGGCGCTGATCCTTCGACTGTTGAGGTGGTAGCGGAGAGCATCTCATGTGGCAGGCAGTTGATGCGGTCTAACCAACCGCAAAAGAGCGCCCTGCGGTAACCAGCCGCAGGGCGCTCTTTTTTATGGGTTGTCCATGACACTCCATGACTTCTATAAATACTATAGCACGCTTTTTAGTTTTTTTCAACCCTGATTTAGCCTGCCGCCGCATTCTCAATCACGGGGGCAGCCCCCTCGGTGATGCACTCCTGCGTCACGGTGACGCGGCGCGGCGCACTCTCGCGCGGGATGTCGAACATCACGTCGAGCATAACCTCCTCGATGATGCCCTTCAGGCTGCGTGCGCCGGTCTTGCGTTCAATCGCCTTCTTTGCGACCGCGCGCAGGGCGTCCTCGGTAAAGATGAGCTCGACGCCGTCCATCGCGAGCAGCTTTTCGTACTGACGCACGGGCGCGTTGATGGGCTCTGTGAGAATCCGCAGGAGTGCGTCCTCGTCGAGTGTCTCAAGCGTGCAGATCACGGGCAGGCGACCGATGATCTCGGGGATGATGCCGTACTGCATCAGATCCTCGGGCGTTACTTGGTGGATCAGCGTGTCAAACTCCTTTTCGAGCTCCTTGCCGCGCACCTCTGCACCGAAGCCAATGGCAACGTTGTCTTTGCGCAGACGTTTTGCAATCGTCTTCTCGATGCCGACGAATGCACCGCCGACGATGAAGAGAATGTTCTTCGTGTCCACCTTGATCGTCGGTGCCTCGGGGTGCTTGCGCTGCCCGCGTGCCGTGAACTCCACGACGCTGCCCTCGAGCATCTTCAGCAGTGCCTGCTGCACGCCTTCATGGCCGGGGTCGGCAGTGATGGAGTTGTTCGCGCCCGACTTGCGCGCGATCTTGTCGAACTCGTCGAGATAGATGATGCCGTGCTCCGCCTTCTCCACGTCCTTGTCCGCCGCGTAGTAGAGATTGCGTACGGCGACCTCGACATCCGCGCCGACGAAGCCCGCCTCTGTCAGACTTGATGCGTCCGTCACCGCGAACGGCACATCGAGCAGCTTCGAGAGGTGGGAGAGCAGCGCCGTCTTGCCGCAGCCCGAGGGACCGAGCATGATGACGTTCGACTTCTCGATCTCTGTGTCCTCACCCGTACTCTCGTAGCCGTACTTCATGCGCTTGTAGTGGTTGTAGACTGCAACCGCGAGAATTTTTTTCGCACGATCCTGCTTGATAATGTACGTATCCAAATATTTCTTGATGAGATGCGGTCGTGTCTTCTCGAGCACGTCGTCAAGCTGCATACGGAATGAGCTCCGTTCCTCGGAGGAGACGGAGGCATCGTGCTCATCGAGGAAGCGGTTGATCTCGCGCACACAGTCCTTGCAGATTGCAAAGCCCGTATTCGGATCGTAGATCGGCATATCGTATTGGTCGCGGACATCGATGATGCGCTTGCAAAAGCTGCACTGATGCTTCACCGGATTTTTCGACATTTCAAATTCCTTTCAGGAAGATTTTACAGATAAATTCTACCATAGAATAACACAGGAACGTGAAAGAAACAAGAATATTATAAGGAAGGAATGGGGGCGCTTGCATTCGCACCGCAGGATGATATAATGAGAGCAGTTGACGA